>SHXP01000013.1 GCA_009693225.1 Limnohabitans sp.
GTAGCGCCTGTATTGCGCGGCCTGCATCTGGTGGTGATGAAACACCACGCAAGAGGCCTGCGTGGCTTCGCCTGCCGTGTGCGAGATATCGAAGCACTCGATCAGAAAACTGTCCAGATCTTCGGTTGCCAGGTCCAGCGCATCGATCAAGGCACGGGTACGCGATTGCTGAGAGCCTTCTTCGGCCAGCAAACGAGTGAGCTTGATGGCGGCGTTTTGCTGTGCCATCTCCAGCCAGGCTTTGCGTTGTTCGCGGGGCTGATGGATGACGTGCAGCTTGATACCGATCTGCTCGCTCAAGACGCGCACCAGACCTTTGTCCACTGCATGGTTGGTGATCAAGGTGGGCGGTGCTGCAATTTCCAGGTAATGCTGGCTGATGAAAGCTTCCAGCACCTCGACAGGCTCTGCGTTGTCCACGTGCGTCGGGAAATACGGACTGTCGCCCAAATGCCTGCCGCCTCTGACCATGGCCAGATTGACGCAGGCTTTGCCGCCTTGCACCAGCACGGCCAGGATGTCTACATCGCGGTCGTCCACCGAATCCACCGATTGCTGGTGCAGCACTTTGGACAAGGCATTGATCTGGTTGCGCACATCGGCTGCCGCTTCAAACTCCAGCAGATCGGCGTGCGCCATCATGCGGGTTTCCAGCGACTTCATCACTTCGCAGGTGCGGCCGTCTAGCAATTCACAAGCACTTTGTACATCCTGCTGGTAAGCCTGTTCGCTGACCAGACCGACGCAAGGCGCAGAACAGCGTTTGATCTGGTGCAGCAAACAAGGGCGTGTGCGGTTTTTGAACACCGTGTCTTCGCAGGTCCGCAAACGGAATACCTTTTGCAAAAGCTGTATGGCTTCGCGCACCGCCCACACGCTGGGGTAAGGGCCGAAGTAATCGTGTTGCTTGTCGACAGCGCCCCGGTAATAGACCACCCGTGAAATTGCTTTGGGTGACGGATGGCCCAGTGAATCCGGCTCGGCTGATCTGGAGCGGGTGATTTTCAGGTACGGGTAACTTTTGTCGTCCCGGAACAGAATGTTGTAGCGCGGTTTGAGCGTCTTGATTAAATTGTTTTCCAGCAGCAGCGCTTCGGCCTCGGACCTGACCACGGTCGTTTCCATGCGGGCAATTTTGGACACCATGTGTCCGATGCGCGTGCCGTCGTGGGTTTTTTGAAAATAGCTACTGACGCGTTTTTTCAAATGGTTGGCCTTGCCGACGTACAAGACCTGATCTTCGGCGTCATAGTATCTGTAGACGCCGGGCAATGAAGGCAATGCAGCGACTTGCGACAACAACTCCGGCGAAAACACCGGCTTGTTGTCGTCGACAGCTTCGGATGACCCAGCGGCTGAGCTCACAGCGGCATTACCATTGCCCGGTATTGGCCATGCTTGCCCAGGGTTCGGCCGGCGCCAGGGGTTGGCCGGCCTGAAGCAGTTCAACAGAGATATTGTCCGGTGACCTGACAAACGCCACGTAACCGTCGCGCGGCGGCCTGAGTATGGTCACGCCATGCTGTTGCAGCCTTTCGCAAGTGGCGTAAATATTGTCGACCGCATAAGCCAGGTGACCGAAATTGCGACCGCCTTGCAACACTTCCGGGTCCAAATTGTAAGTCAATTCCACTTGTGCCGAACTGTCGCCCGGGGCTGCCAGGAAAACCAGTATGAATCTACCTGCGGGGACCTCTTTGCTGCGCAACACCTCCAGGCCCAGAGCGTCGCGGTAAAACTTCAGTGAGGCCTCAAGGTCAGTGACCCGAACCATGGTGTGCAAATAGCGCATAAACAATCTCGTTGATCAAGTTATCTAAACTTTAACCCATCGGGCACAGGTCTGAGCGCTTGGCGGTCACAGTATGCTTTTGTTCAGCGCTGTCTTGAGCGCTAGCGTGGCCAGCTCTTCCAGCCACCCTATATCAAGATCCTGGTGAGCTTCACAAAAAAACCAGGGTTCGCGTGAATCCGGCTCCAGCATCACGCCGCGATCTATCAATTCCCAGGCAAAAAAGTTATATAAACGGCTGTCGGTCTTGCGCCAGTCGCGGTAGGTGTGAGGCACATCCGGCGTGAAATGAATGCCCAGCATGGCGGGTGGTCCGGCAAATGCATGCGCGATACCGGCGCTGTGGAACACCCGGGCCAACAGGTTCTTGATCTGCAGCCCGACGGCATCGACTGTCGCCAAGGCATCCGTGTTGGCCAGAATATCTAGGGTCGCGCGGGCCGCACTCAAGCCCACCAGATTGGCTGTGTAGGTGCCGCCGTGCACCACCGCGCCCTTGCTCGAGCCGATGACATCCATCACCTGTGCGCGGCCACCGAAGGCCGCCACCGGGTAGCCGTTGCCCATGGCTTTGGCATACGTCGTCAGGTCCGCATAAATACCGTACAAGGACTGGGCGCCGCCCCTGGCCACCCGGAACCCCGATTTGACTTCGTCAATCAACAGCAAGCTGCCGTTCTGGTCGCACAAATCACGCAAGCGCTGCAACCAGGCCTGACTGGCGGAAATACTGCCTGCATTGCCGATGATGGGCTCCAGCAGCACACAAGCCAGTTGATCAGAACGCTGTTTGAATAAGTTTTCAAGTGCCTCAAAGTCATTCAAGCCGATGATGTCGACCAGATCGCGGGTCCTGGCCGGAATGCCCGCACCGAAGGGAATCACCGCAGGCGCCCGTATGTCTGAGGTCTGCCAGTTTTCAATATCCGATTTCCACATCAACTCGTCGTACAAGCCGTGAAAACTGCCTTCCACCAGAGCGATACGGTCGCGCCCGGTGAACCCTCTGGCGGTGCGTACCGCACCCATCACCGCTTCCGTACCTGAGTTGGCAAAGCGCATCTTGTCAATCTGCGGGCACATGGCCTTGATCTGCTTGACGACTTCAGTGTCAAGAGCGGTGGCAAAACCGGTCAAGGTGCCGGTCTGCCTGATACGGCTTATCACTGCGTCGTCGACGCGCGCGTCCCGGTAGCCCAGAATGACCGGGCCGTAGCCCAGGCGGAAATCCACATAGGTCTTACCGTCGCTGTCGGTCAAGTGGCAACCGCTGGCATGCTCAATGAAAACCGTTCTATCGTCACCCCAGTAACGGTAGTTTTCTGCCACGCCTTGAGGCATGTGTATATGCGCTTCCCGCATCAATTGCTGCTGCTTCATGACTGACCCTTGCCGCCGGCAGCCGGCCTGAGGTAATGACCGACCCGGTCTTCCAGCAACTTGACCACATGCAGTTCAGCCGCATCCGGTCCGTACACCGATTTTGCTTTTTCAAACAAAGCCAAAGCATGGGCTCCCATGGGCAGGCTATAGCCTTGCAATTGCGCAATGTCATTGATCAAGCCCAGATCTTTGCAGCACAAGGCCAGCGAAAAACTCGGGTCGTAGTGGCCTGCGAATATCGACGGCACATCGTGTTCCGCCACCCAGCTGTTACCGGCGCTGGACTTGATCGCTTCCCATACCGTGTTCAAGGGAATGTCTGCCTTGGCGCCCAGCATCAAGGCTTCCCCGATGGTAGCCGCACTGACAAACCACAAGAGATTCGTCAACAACTTCACCGTGGCTCCATTGCCGGCCTTGCCCACGTGAAATATTTTTTCCCCGATGACTTCAAATATGGGTTTGTGCTTTTCAAACGCGGCCAGGGAACCGCCGACAAAAACGGACAGCTTGCCCAGCGCCGCAAAATCCACCGCATTGGTCACCGGCGCTTCCAGGTAGTCGATTTGTTTTCGGCTGGATATCTGCACCAATTGCCCGATCAGTTCCACTGAACTGGTGGTGGTGTCGATCACGGTGACACCGGGTGGCAAATGCGCCAGCACCCCGTCGTCACCCAGCATCACTTGCGCCACCTGCGGCGGGCCCGGCAATGACACCATCACCACCTCTGCGTGCTGCACTGCAGTTTGTAAGCTGTCTGCGACTTGCGCACCTGCTGACTGCAAATTGCGGGTCTTGCCGGCATCAATGTCAAAAACAGTCACTTCATAACCGGCCCTGATGAGGTTCAGCGCCATGGGATTGCCCATGTTTCCCACGCCGATGAAAGCCAGTGCAGGTTTGCGGATCATGCTTTCACAAAACTTTGAAATTGAGGCAAGCCCTGCGTCCCCGGTTGATGCTTGAAGCCGAATGAACCGAGCAAGTCCAATGCTTGAGCGAATGAATAGGTTCTGTAATCGATGCGTTGTTGCATCAGTTGTTCGTCACCGTCGTGCAAAAAATAATGCTTGGTGAACCCGTATTCCAGGGGCTGTATGGTTTGCGAATACACATAGCCGTTTGTGGTCGGACTGCGGTAATTGTGGTGCGGTCCCTGAACGCCGAGTAGCAAACGGCCTTGCGACTGCACATGCCCGGCCACCTTGGACAAGCCGTTCACATTGGCCTGTTCATCGTAAATGTGGCTGACCAGAAAAGGTTCGTTCACACCGTCCATGACAAAGTACCAGACACCGCCGTAGGAGAAGGCCAGGTCGTACTGTTGGTGCAAGGACAAATCGGTGACATTCTGATTTTCCAGTTGCACATTGCTGAATTTGTCCAGGCGCTGCCTGGCAATCGCCAGCATGGCAGCAGTATGATCAAAGCCGGTGATACCGATGTCATGTTTTCTGCCCGCCAGTTCTTCCAATATCAAACCGGTTCCGCATCCGATCTCAAGCACCTGGTGAAATTCTCCGCTGGTAAGCAGTTCATTAACTATTTTTTTATAGTCATAATAGCCGGACGTCATAATAAGGTCGTAATAACCCGACATATTCGTGTAATCGCTCATTGTTTTCCTCGAATTGAATCCATACTCCGAGTAACCGGTCATGGAAAAACTTAAACCGATACACTTGATCAAGCATATCAGCATGTCCGGCGGCAAGAACTTGGCGCATAATTTCTCATGGACAAACCAATCACATGCACTTACTGTTCGCTGGCTGCGGCCCGCATCATTGATGAAAGCGCTTTGTCAATCGCTTTCAAAGATGCTTTCCCTGTCTCTTCGGGTCACACAATCATCATTTCTCGCCGGCATACCGCATCGTTTTTCGATCTGACCAATCAGGAACGCGAAGACATGATGGCCTTGATGATGCGGGTGAAAAACAAACTTCAGGACGAACTCAATCCGCAAGGATTCAATATCGGTATCAACGAAGGTTTCGCCGCCGGCCAGACCGTGATGCATACCAATATCCATCTCATTCCCCGCTTCAAGGGCGATATTGCCGACCCGCGCGGCGGCATACGCTGGCTGTTCCCCGACAAAGCTGTTTTCTGGAAAAAGAAACCCGACATTCCTGACGCCGGCGACGCCAAACCCTGAGACTTCAACACGATGACACCATGCAAAAAACCTTTTCAGCAACAGCCTGGTTGCTGCTCATCACAGCGGCCGGCTTGCTCCTCAATGGCTGTACCCAGGAGCAACAAAACAAAATCGGGCGTGATATTCAAAACTGGACCGGCACCGACGGTGTCCTGGAAATTTACGCAGGCGACAAACTGGTGCGGCGGTTTTTAAAAGTCGACAAGCTCAGCACGGCGCTGGGCACCGATGACGGCAAGCCGCGGGAATACCGCTACGGCTACGGCTACCTTGACGAAAACCTGAACATGCAAGTCGACACGAATGAAAAAAAGGTTTACTTCGAGTTCAGCAATTACTCAACCATCGTGTTTTTTGAAAATCCGCACTGATCAGGACTGCGGACTCCATGAAGGCTTGCGCTTGTCCAGAAACGCCTGAAACCCCTCCTGCGCGGCGTCGTCCATCATGTTGCAGGCCATGGTCTGCCCGGCCAACTGGTAGGCAGCTGACAGGCCCATTTCAAGCTGGCGGTAAAACAGCGCTTTACCCATGCGCACGGCCGGCTCGGGTTTAGCCGCTATCTTGTGACACACATCCAGCACGGTGTATTCAAGTAAGGCCAGCGGCACGCTGTGGTTGATGAGGCCGCGCTCAACCGCCAGCGGCGCGTCGATGAAGTCACCGGTCAGCAGCATTTCCATGGCCTGTTTACGGTGCATGCTGCGGCTCAAACCCACACCGGGGGTGGAACAAAACAGACCGTAATTGATGCCGGAGACGGCAAACCTGGCGCTGTCGGCGGCGACAGCCAGGTCGCACATGCTGACCAGCTGGCAGCTGGCAGCCGTGGCAATCCCTTGCACCTGCGCCACCACCGGTTGCGGCAACTGCTGAATCTGCATCATAACTTTGGAGCACAGGGCGAACAGCTCTGTGTAATAAGTCCGCTCGGGATGGTTGCGCATTTCGCGCAAATCATGACCTGCTGAAAACGCCTTGCCCTGTACCGCCAGTATCACCACCCGGCATCCGAGCTGTGCGCTGACTGCGGTCAGTGCCGTTTGAAAAGATTGCAACATTTGGGTCGACAAAGCATTGAAGCTGTCGGGCTTGTTCAAAACCAAACGCCAGATGCCGGGAGCCGAGCTTTCCATGATCACCAGAGGATCGTTAACTGCTGTCATGGTGTATCTTCTCCTTGATTGGGTACTTGATGTTGAATTTATACCGATTGTGATGCAACCACTGCAAGTCATTCAACTGTCCGCTTCCGACCCCTTGCCGGCACCTGAGATGGCATGGGACAGCGATAGCGTAGCACCGGGTCTGCTGGCCATTGGCGGCGGACTGGCCGTACCGCGCCTGTTGCAGGCTTACGGGCAGGGCACTTTCCCGTGGTACAGCGACGGCCAGCCGGTCATGTGGTGGTGCACCGATCCGCGCATGGTGCTGTATTTTGATGAGTTCAAGCTGCACCGTTCAATGCGCAAAACCCTCAAGCACCTGCTTGAAGACGGTGCGCTGCAAATCCGCATGAACCATGATTTTGAAGCAGTGATACAGCACTGTGCCCGGTCACCGCGCACCGGCCAATCGGGCACATGGATCGTCAAGGACATGGTGCAGGCTTATGTGCAAATGCACCGTGCCGGCTACGCCCACAGCGTGGAAGCCTGGGTCAACGGCCGCCTGACCGGCGGTCTGTATTGCATTGCCCTGGGGCAGGCTGTGTTCGGCGAATCCATGTTCAGCCTGCAGGCCAACGGGTCCAAGCTGGCGCTGGCCGCGCTGATCGGCATTTGCAAGGCGCACCAGGTGAAGTGGGTGGATTGCCAGCAGAAGACATCGCACTTGGCGAGTCTGGGTGCACGGGAAATCAGCCGCCGGGAGTTTCTGGCCCATGTGCACCATGCAAAAACCCTGGCGCCCATACAGTGGGAATTCCTGCCTATATACTGGCAGCAGATCTTGAATAGAAGCTGCTGAACGTGACCCACCTCAAGGATTTACCGCTTCAATCTCTGCAGTTTTATGCCACTGCGCCCTATCCGTGCAGTTACCTAGATGACAGGCAAGCCAGGTCACAGGTCGCCACCCCGAGTCACCTGATTCACAACGACACCTATTCAGAACTGGTCGCCGAGGGCTTCAGGCGCAGCGGTCTGTTCACTTACCGGCCGTATTGCGACGGCTGCCGGGCCTGCGTGCCCTTGCGAATTTCAGCTGAACATTTCCGGCCCAACCGCAGCCAGCGCCGTACCCTCAAACAGCATGCGGCTTTGTCTGTGCACATCTCAGAATTGACCTATGTGCCTGAGCATTACGACTTGTACCTGCTCTATCAGAACGGCAGACATGCGGGCGGCGGCATGGACCAGGACAGCGTCGAGCAGTACACCCAGTTTCTGTTGCAAAGCCGCGTCAATTCAAGGCTGGTTGAATTCCGTGATCCGCCCTTGCCGGACGGCACCCCCGGCATATTGCGCATGGTGTCCATACTCGATGTGCTGAATGACGGTTTGTCTGCTGTCTATACTTTTTTTGATCCTCAAGCCAGGTCGAGCCTGGGGACTTTTTGCGTCTTATGGCAAATTGAGCAGGCGCGCCTGCTCGGACTACCCCACGTTTACCTGGGCTACTGGATTCAGCAAAGCCCCAAGATGGACTACAAGGCATTGTTCAAACCGCATCAATTGCTGATCGACGGTCAATGGCGTACGGCCTGAGACCCAGACCGTAAAATCCCGTCATGCGAAATTCCGATGACGATATAGGTCGCACACCCTCCATACAGGTACTGGAGCGTATGTTTAGCTTGATGAATGAACTGGCAGCCAGAGAAGGCACGACCACGCTCAAGGACATCAGCGGAAAAACAGGGCTGCATCCCTCCACCGCGCACCGCATACTGAACGATCTGGTCAGCGGCCGTTTTGTCGACCGGCCCGAACCCGGCCATTACCGGCTAGGTATGCGGTTGCTGGAGCTGGGCAATTTCGTCAAAGCGCGCTTGAATGTGCGCGATGCCGCCCTCAAACCCATGCGTGAATTGCATCAAATGATTCAGCAACCGGTGAATTTGAGCGTGCGCCAGTCGGATGAAATTGTCTATGTCGAACGCGCTTACAGCGAACGCTCCGGCATGCAGGTGGTTCGCGCCATCGGCGGTCGGGCGCCATTGCACCTGACCTCGGTGGGCAAATTGTTTCTGGCAGCCGACGAAGCGGCGCGCGTGCGCGCCTATGCCACCAAAACCGGTTTAAGCGGCCATACCCGCAACAGCATCACGCAGTTAACCGCGCTGGAAAAAGAATTGGCCAAAGTCCGCCAGAACGGTTATGCAAGGGATAACGAAGAGCTTGAGCTCGGGGTGCGCTGCATGGCAGCCGGTATTTACGATGACCAGGGCAAGCTGATTGCAGGTTTGTCTATTTCAGCACCTGCCGATCGCCTGGACGAGGGCTGGCTGGTCAAACTCCAAGCCACTGCCCGGCAGATTTCGGGCTCGCTGGGTTTCACGGCTGACTGAATAATCTCAGGTCTGGGGCTGCTGGGCAGGGTGACGCAACTCTACCCAACGCCGCACACGTTCTGCATCTGCGATCCGGCTGAATTTTCCGGCCGAGCCCAGAAACACCATCACGAGCTTGCGACCGGCGATCTTGGCCTGCATCACCAGACATTGACCGGCTTCCGAGATATAGCCGGTTTTCTGCAAATCAATGCTCCATTGCGAGTTGGTCACCAGACGGTTGGTCGACTTGTATTTCAGCGTGTGGTTTCCCACTTCGACGGCAGTACCGCCGGAGGTGGAGAGTTCACGCATTATGGGGTCATTGGCCGCGTAAGCCACCAGAGTCGCTAGGTCTTTGGCAGACGACTGGTTTTTGCTGGACAGGCCGGTGGGCTCCGCGTAATTGGTATCGCTCATGCCCAGTTGTATGGCTTTCCTGTTCATCTGACTGACAAACGCGGACAGACCCTGGGGAAAAGTACGGCCCAGCGCGTGCGCTGCCCGGTTTTCGCTGGCCATCAGTGCCAGATGCAGCAATTCACCCCTCGTCAATGTCGTGCCCAGGCGCAAACGGGAACTGCTGCCCTTTTCCATGTCCACATCTTCACTGGTGATGGTGAGAGGTTCATCCATGGCAAGATTGGATTCACGAATGACCAGACCGGTCATCAATTTCGTGATGGAGGCAATGGGAAGAATGGCGTTGTCGTTTTTGCTGAGCAGTACTTCCTGCGTGTCCTGGTCAATGACGTAAGCAACGCTGGACTTGAGCGACAACTCATCGCTGCTGCCGTGCAGACCGGCGATTTTGCCGAAAGAGGGTCGGGCCGGCACCTTCGCGCGGGCGCGAAGCTTGGCTTTTTTGCGACCGGCAGTGGCTTTGACCGCTGCTTTCTTGCCGGCAGTGGCTTTGACCGCTGCTTTCTTGCCGGCAGTGGCTTTGACCGCTGCTTTCTTGCCGGCAGCGGTTTGCGTGCGGGCAAAAGATGGGCTAGCAAACAGCGCCAGGCTCAAGGCCGTGACAGCAACGATCATGTATGTGCGATAAATTTTCAAAAGACTGTCCTTGTTCGGTGTGAAAACCGATTCACGTGAGTTTAAGCTTATTTGAAAAATCTGGCAATATCAAAGACTTACATGTCATATTTAAAGCACTCAGGGTTTTCGATGAATCAAAAAGAATTCAAAAAAGTTCAACCCTGAGCGGCCACGCGTTCAGCCTTGCTTTGCAACTTGTTCAATGCGCTCAGATACGCCTTGGCGGAAGCCACCACGATATCAGGATCAACGCCGACTCCGTTGACGATACGGCCGTTGTTTTGCAAGCGCACGGTGACCTCGCCCTGGCTTTCGGTCGAACCGCTGATGGCATTGACTGAGTACAACACCATTTCAGCGCCGCTTTGCACATGTTTTTCGATGGCTTTCAAAGAAGCATCGACCGGGCCGTTGCCGCCGGATTCGCACGACACCTCTTTACCCGCATCTGTGAAAACGATCGAGGCATGCGGTTGTTCGCCGGTCTTACTGCGTTGCGACAGTTTGACAAAGGTGAACACGTCGTCGTTATGCGAGACGCTCTCTTCGCTGACCAGGGTCAGAATGTCTTCGTCGAAAATTTCGCTCTTACGGTCCGCCAATTCCTTGAAGCGTGCGAAGGCTGCATTGGTTTCAGCTTCGCTCTCGAGTTCGACACCCAAATCCTGCAAACGCTGTTTGAACGCATTGCGTCCGCTCAATTTTCCGAGCACGATTTTGTTGGCGCTCCAGCCCACATCTTCTGCGCGCATGATTTCATAGGTATCGCGGGCCTTGAGCACGCCGTCCTGGTGGATGCCGGAGGCGTGCGCAAAAGCGTTAGCACCGACCACCGCCTTGTTAGGTTGCACCACAAAGCCGGTGGTCTGGCTGACCATGCGACTGGCCGCCAGAATATGCTGGGTCTCAATGCCCAGCGTGAGTCCGAAATAGTCCTTGCGGGTTTTCACCGCCATGACGATTTCCTCCAGTGAGCAGTTACCCGCGCGTTCGCCCAGGCCGTTGATGGTGCATTCGACCTGACGGGCACCGCCGATTTGCACACCGGCCAGGGAATTGGCCACCGCCATGCCCAGGTCGTTGTGACAGTGCACCGACCAGATAACTTTGTCTGAATTGGGAATGCGTTCGCGCAAGGTTTTGATGAAGTTACCGTACAACTCAGGGACAGCGTATCCGACCGTGTCCGGCACATTGATGGTGGTCGCACCCTCGGCGATAACGGCTTCGATGACGCGGCATAAAAAATCCATGTCGCTGCGGTAACCGTCTTCCGGGCTGAATTCGACATCCGATACCAGGTTGCGGGCAAAGCGTACCGACTGCCTGGCCTGCTCAAACACCTGATCAGGGGTCATGCGCAACTTCTTCTCCATGTGCAGGGCAGAGGTGGCGATGAAGGTGTGTATGCGCGAGCGTTTGGCGCCTTTGAGCGCTTCGGCAGCGCGTGAAATATCGCGGTCGTTGGCACGCGACAGTGAACACACCGTGGATTCGGTGATGGCGTTGGCAATCGCCTTGACCGCCTGGAAGTCGCCTTCTGAACTGGCCGCAAAACCTGCCTCAATGACATCGACACGTAGTCTTTCGAGTTGCCTGGCTATGCGTAATTTTTCATCACGCGTCATTGACGCGCCGGGGGATTGCTCGCCATCGCGCAAAGTGGTGTCAAAAATTATCAAATGGTTGCTCATGAATCAACTCCTGTGTGGTTAGCCCACCGCTGAACCCGCAAAGCACCAAAACAAAAGGCCCGTTGCGGGTGCATACGGGCCTTGAAAACAATCGCGCAAGCGTTACTGTCCGGGCCCTTGGGAGCCTAGTAGCAGTGTGTTGAGCAATTTAGTCATGGACGGAATGTAGCATAAAGAAAAACATCTCCTCAATGCAGGCCTTTCTCGTCCGGTTCGTCGGTAGAGGTACTGATGACACTGGTGGGTAGGCCTTTGGCGCGACGCCAGGCATACACCACGTAGCCGCTGAAGCCGTAAGCCATGAACAGGGAGAACAGCACAATGGGCGGGTGCATATTGATCACGGCAATGATCAGGGCGATAGAGACAATGACCGCAAACGGCACGCTTTTACGCATGCGGAAGTCTTTGAAACTGTAAAAAGGAACGTTGCTGACCATGGTCAGACCGGCATACAGACTGAGCGTGAAAATCAGCCAGCCCATGTCGCTCTTGTTGATGTCAAGCACCGTGACCAGCCAGACGAAACCCATCACCAATGCCGCCGCCGCCGGTGACGGAAGTCCTTGAAAGAAACGCTTGTCGACCACCGATGTGTTGACATTGAAGCGGGCGAGCCGCAAGGCGGCACAGGCGCAATACACAAAAGCGGCAAACCAGCCCCAACGGCCCAGGTCCTTGAGCGCCCATTCATAACTGATCAGCGCCGGCGCAGCACCGAAGGACACCATGTCGGCCAGCGAATCCATTTGCGCGCCGAACGCCGACTGGGTGTTGGTCATGCGCGCCACGCGTCCGTCCAGGCTGTCGAGCACCATGGCAGCGAACACACCGATGGCTGCTGCTTCGAACTGGTTGTTCATGGCCATGACGATGGCATAAAAACCGCCGAACAAGGCTGCCAGCGTGAACAGATTGGGCAGCACATAAATGCCCTTGCGCAAACGGCTGGGAACGTGGTCGACGGAGTCGCTCGGCTCTTGGGGATTCATGGCGTTACAACGTGGCCAGCACAGTGCTGGTGGCTGAGACCACATCACCGGGGGCGACACACACGACCGCGGTCAAGGGCAGATAGACATCAACCCGCGAACCGAAGCGTATGAAGCCGTAACGCTGACCTTTTTCCAGCGTATCGCCGGGATGCACATAGCAAAGAATACGCCGGGCGATCAGGCCGGCCACCTGCACCAGCGTGACCACCTGATGCTCTCCGTTGACTTCGGCATCGATGATGACCGCATTGCGTTCGTTTTCCGTCGAGGCCTTGTCCAGATCGGCATTGACAAACAGGCCGGGGAAATAATGAACAGCACGCACCCGCCCGTTGACGCTGGCGCGGTTGCTGTGCACATTGAAGACATTCATGAACACACTCACCAGCAAAGCATCACGCTTAGCATACGGATCACGCACTTTTTCAATCTTGACGATACGACCGTCAGCGGGTGAAAGGACCGCATTGGCCAGCCCCGGCACAGCCCGGGGCGGATCACGGAAAAACTGCACGACAAAGACCAGCACGATGTAGGCCGGTACAGCCGCCGTCCAGCCCCACAGCAGCGTCACAACCAGCGATGCCGTAGCGGCCAACCCGATGAAAGGCCAGCCTTCGCGCGCCAGCAAAGGGTGCGGGTAGTTCATCAGTTGCGGCTCTGGTCAACCAGTTTGTTCTTGGCGATCCAAGGCATCATGGCGCGCAGTTGTGAGCCGACTTTTTCAATCGAGTGGTCAGCGGTCAAACGGCGGCGAGCAGTCATGCTGGGATAGCCTGTGCGGCCTTCCAGAATGAACATCTTGGCGTATTCGCCGGTCTGAATACGTTTCAGTGCATGGCGCATGGCTTCACGCGACTGCTCATTGATGACCTCTGGGCCGGTCACGTACTCGCCGTATTCGGCGTTGTTCGAGATCGAGTAATTCATGTTGGAGATGCCGCCTTCGTAAATCAGATCGACAATCAATTTGAGTTCGTGCAGGCATTCAAAATACGCCATTTCAGGGGCATAACCGGCTTCGACCAGGGTTTCATAGCCCATTTTGATCAGTTCAACCGCACCGCCGCACAACACGGTTTGCTCTCCGAACAAATCGGTTTCGGTTTCTTCACGGAAATTGGTTTCGATAATGCCGGCCTTGCCGCCGCCGTTGGCCATGGCATAGCTGAGTGCCAGGTCACGCGCTTTGCCGGATTTGTCCTGGTGAATCGCCACCAGGTGAGGCACGCCGCCGCCCTGGGTGTAAGTGGATCGCACGGTGTGGCCGGGGGCCTTGGGCGCCACCATCCAGACATCGAGGTCGGCGCGCGGCACGACCTGGTTGTAGTGCACGTTGAAGCCGTGGGCAAAGGCCAGCGATGCGCCCTGCTTCATATGCGGTGCGATATTGTTGTTGTAGACCTCGGAGATCTGCTCATCGGGCAACAGAATCATGACGACATCGGCCATCTTGACGGCATCGTTGACTTCCATCACGGTCAAACCAGCTTTGCCGACTTTGTCCCATGAAGCGCCGCCCTTGCGCAAACCAACCACCACCTTGACGCCGCTGTCGTTCAAGTTTTGTGCGTGGGCGTGACCTTGTGAACCATAGCCGATGATGGCCACGGTTTTGCCTTTGATCAGGCTCAGGTCACAGTCTTTGTCGTAATAAACTTTCATGGCTCTCTCCTTAAATGTTGTTTCAGTTCAAACCCGCAACACGCGTTCGCCGCGACCGATACCGCTGGCGCCGGTACGCACTGTTTCCAGGATGGCGCTGCGCTCGATGGCTTCCAGAAAAGCATCGTTTTTCGCGACGTCGCCGGTCAACTCAATGGTGTAACTTTTGTCGGTCACATCGATAATGCGACCCCGGAAAATATCTGCCATGCGTTTCATTTCCTCGCGCTCCTTGCCGACCGCGCGTACCTTGACCATCATCAGTTCCCGCTCTGTGTAAGCGCCTTCGGTCAGGTCAACCACCTTGACGACTTCAATCAGCCGGTTCAAGTGCTTGGTGATTTGCTCAATCACATCGTCCGAGCCTGATGTCTGCAAAGTCATGCGTGACAGGCTGGGGTCTTCGGTCGGTGCCACCGTCAGCGATTCGATGTTGTAGCCGCGCGCGGAGAACAGACCGACCACCCGGGACAAGGCGCCGGGTTCGTTTTCCAACAATACTGCAATGATGTGTTTCATGGGTGTGGGACTCCTCTTTTCGCCGCCCTCCCCGTCAGGCGGTAACCTCACGGCTCGACGGACAATAGATTCGTCAAAAAATAGGTTGAGAAAAAGCGTGCATTAAAGGTCTTCGCTGCCCAGCAGCATTTCGGTTATGCCTTTACCGGACTGCACCATCGGGAACACGTTTTCGGTCTGGTCGGTGCGAAAGTCCATGAAAACGGTTCTGTCCTTGAGTTTGCGGGCTTCGCGCAAGGCGGGCTCGACATCCTGGGGACGTTCGATCAGCATGCCGACGTGGCCGTAAGCTTCTGCCAGTTTCACAAAATCAGGCAAGGCGTCCATGTAACTGTGGCTGTAACGGCCTGAGTATTCAATCTCCTGCCACTGACGCACCATGCCCAGGTAGCGGTTGTTCAGAGAAATGATTTTGATCGGCGTGTTGTATTGCAGACAGGTGGAGAGCTCCTGGATACACATTTGCACAGAGCCTTCGCCGGTGACGCAGTACACCTCGCTATCGGGTTTGGCCAGCTTGATGCCCATGGCATAGGGAATACCGACGCCCATGGTGCCCAGTCCGCCGGAATTGATCCAGCGGCGCGGTTGGTCAAAACGGTAATACTGGGCAGCCCACATCTGGTGCTGACCGACATCGGAAGTGACATAAGCGTCGACTTCCTTGGTCATGTTCCACAGAGTTTCTATGACGTGCTGGGGTTTGATGACTTCGGTGTTGCTGCGGTCGTATTTCAGGCAATCACGCGAACGCCAGGCTTCAATGGTTTCCCACCAGGCGGCCAGCGATTTGGGGTCAGGCTTGGCCGGTGTTTGATTGAGCATGCCGATCATTTCGGTCAGCACGTCTTTGACATCGCCGACGATGGGAATGTCCACCTTGACACGTTTGGAGATGCTGGAGGGATCGATATCGATGTGGATGATCTTGCGTTCGTTTTGCGCGAAGTGTTTAGGGTTGCCGATCACGCGGTCATCAAAACGCGCACCGACCGCCAGCAGCACATCGCAGTTTTGCATGGCGTTATTGGCTTCGACGGTGCCGTGCATGCCCAGCATACCCAGGAATTTGCGGTCACTGGCAGGGTAAGCGCCCAGGCCCATCAGGGTATTGGTGCAGGGAAAGCCCAGCATGTCGACCAGTTTGCACAGCTCAGCCGAAGCCTCGCTCATCAACACACCGCCGCCGGTGTATATAAACGGCCGCTTGGCCGCCAGCAGCAGTTGCAGCGCCTTGCGGATCTGACCAGAATGGCCTTTGCACACCGGGTTGTAGGAGCGCATTTCAACAGTCGCAGGGTATCCGGTGTACATGGTCTTTTTGAAAGACACGTCCTTGGGGATATCGACAACGACAGGGCCGGGCCGGCCGCTGCGAGCGATGTGGAATGCTTTTTTCATGATGTCGACCAGATCGCGCACATCCTTGACCAGGAAATTGTGTTTGACGATCGGGCGGGTGATTCCGACGGTATCGCACTCCTGGAAGGCGTCAAGACCGATGGCATGCGTCGGCACCTGGCCGGTGATGATGACCATGGGAATGCTGTCCATGTAGGCAGTGGCGATACCGGTGACGGCATTGGTGACGCCGGGACCTGAAGTCACCAGGGCAACGCCGACGTCGCCGGTGGCACGCGCATAACCGTCAGCGGCGTGTACGGCCGCCTGTTCGTGACGCACTAGCACGTGCTGAATGGTATCCTGCTTGTAAAGCGCATCGTAAATATGCAGCACAGCGCCACCCGGGTAACCCCAGATGTATTTGACATTTTCTGCCTGCAAGGATTTGACGAGGATGTCGGAGCCGTTTATTTCTATGGCTGCGGTGTTGTGCTGACTGACAACGGCAGCGGACTGCAACTCTGCTTTGGAGATTTCCATGGCGTATAACCTTTGTGAATTTCGGGGACGAAAAACCCAGGGTGCCTTTTTGCCACCTCTTGTGAAGGCGCATCAAGACTTTGGAAATCAGGCCACAAGCGTTTAACACCAAGCCCGGATCCTTTTCTTGGGCAACCGCCGATTATGACACTGTTTAGTCATGGTTTGTGCTTATCAGGGACCAATTGATCGTCGATGACATAATCCTGATCCAAAGAACTACAACACCTTCGCTTACACAGCATTGCCAGCGATCTAACCGCACCAGCAACCTCTTGGCCACTGACAAAGAACTATCAGATTTTCTGGCTGGCGTTGAAAAACGCGCCTTCAAGCGGTCGCTGTACCATGTCCGTGACGAGGATGCAGCCTTGGATATCGTGCAGGACAGCATGATGAAACTAGCTGAGCATTACGCGGACAAGCCGGCTGACGAGCTACCCATGTTGTTTCAGCGGATTCTCTCCAACACCACCTTGGACTGGTTCCGGCGGAAAAAAACCCGCAATGCCTTGTTCAGCAATTACAACGATTTCGGCCCTGAAAACAATAAAGAAAGCATTGATTTTCTTGAAATAATAATCCAAACTGATGCTTCAGGCACTGCAGACAGCGCCCAAGACCTGTTTTCACGTGCCGAAACAGTGCGCAGCATCGAAGCTGAAATAGAAAAACTGCCCGGGCGTCAACGGGAAGCCTTCCTGCTGCGTTATTGGGAGGAGTTGGACGTGTCTGAGACTGCTGCCGCAATGGGCTGTTCTGAAGGAAGTGTTAAAACACACTGCTCCAGAGCGATTCAGGCGTTACACAAAGCCTTGACTGCCAAAGGACTGAAACCATGAAACCATCACATTACTCACCGCAAGACCAGTTGGGCATGCGCATGGCGGCGCTGTTAGACCAGAGCAGCCAGCAACTTCCCTACGACATCAGCGAGCGACTGCGTGCTGCACGCACCCGTGCACTGGCCGCCGGCCGCGCCCGCCGCGCCGAGTTACGCAGTGTTGCCGATCCGCAGTTGCAGGGCAATGGCACGCTGCGCCTGCCCTTTCAGTCTCAAAAGCGTTACATTTACAAATTGCTTGTTTCCTTCGTTCCGCTCATTTGTCTGGCTACCGGACTGATGTTGCTCTACGAATTCCACAACGATCAGTCTGCGCTTGAGTTAGCCGAAATCGACTCCGCATTGTTGATTGACGATTTGCCCCCGCAGGCTTATGCCGACCCGGCATTTTTTGATTTCCTCAAAAATAAAACCTTGCAAAAAGATTGATGCGCCTGCGTCCCTGCTCCTTGCCAGTTGCATCACTTGCCGCAATGCTGCTTGCGGCATGCGGCTACACCAGCCTGTGCGCCGCCCAGACCAAAGCGCAAAGCCCGCAAGCGGCCGAAGCCACGGCCAAAGCCGCACAACCCGGCGAGTTGGGCCCGCGCTGGTCTGAATTGAGCGCCGAACAACACAGTATTCTTCAATCTCTTCAAAATTTATGGCCCGCGCTTGAAGAAAACAGCAAACGCAAATGGCTGGCCATCGCTAAAAAATTCCCTGACCTCAGCCCGCAGGCCCAGGCGATGGCACAGGAACGCATGCGTGAATGGGCGGCGCTGACGCCTGCACAACGCTACCAGGCCAGGCTGCATTTTGCGCAATCACAGAAGTTTAGCCCGGACGAAAAAATCGCCAAATGGGAAGCCTACCAGTCGCTCAATGACGAGCAGAAAAACAAATTGTCCCAGGCACAACCGGCCTGGTCCAAAGGGGCGGCCATGGCGGTGCGCCCCGTTGCACCGGAAAAAATCACGGTCACACCCAACACCCGCAAAGAAGGTCAGGAAAAACCGCCCCGCATAGAAACTGCCGAGGTCAATCCGCAAACCTTGTTGCCCCTTAAAAAACGCAACCCTGTTGACAAGCCATGATGCCTGCGCCTTTGCCGCAGGACACCGCATTGACTCAGTTTCCTACCCCCTCAGTGGCACGCCGGCTCAGTTGCTGGACCTATGAAGGCGTGCTTTTATTCGGCGTCATTTTCATCTCGGGCTATTTATTCAGCACCCTGAGCCAAACCCGCCATGCTCTGGACAACCGCCATGGATTGCAGGCTTTTGTCTGTCTGGTGCTGGCGGTGTATTTCACCTGGTTCTGGCACAAAGGCCAGACGCTAGCCATGAAAACCTGGCATGTGCGGGTGGTGGATTTTCAAGGACAGGCGCTGACACAGCGCCGGGCTTTGCTGCGCTACGCTTTGAGCTGGCTATGGTTTCTGCCGCCGCTGGTGTTTACCCAGATTGCAAGCACCCCGCTGAGCGGCACTTTGCTGGCCTGCCTGACCTGGGTTGCCGTATGGGCAATGCTCAGCCGTTTTCACCCTGACCGGCAGTTCTGGCACGATCACTGGAGCGGCACGCGCCTGATAGACGTGCGCCCGGTTCCCGTCAGCAGTCATTCCAATGACTTGAAAGTATGACAACATAAACCCATGAAACCTGCTTTTTCATTGTGTGTGTATTGCGGCTCGCGCCCCGGCAAGCTCGACAGCTTCAGCCGGGCGGCCACGGCCGTCGGTCAATGGATAGGTTCGCGTCAAGGCCAGTTGGTCTATGGCGGCGGCAGTAACGGCCTGATGGGCACCGTCGCCATGGCCACCAAGGCCGCAGGCGGGCGGGTGGTGGGCATCATTCCGCATGCACTAGCAGAAAAGGAAACCGCCAATACCCAATGCGACGAACTGCACATGGTCGACACCATGCACCAGCGCAAATTCATGATGGCCGAACGTGCCGACTCTTTTCTGGCCCTGCCCGGCGGCATAGGCACGTTTGAAGAGTTGTTTGAAGTCTGGACCTGGAAACAACTGGGTTTTCACAACAAACCCATAGGTCTCTTGAACGTCGACGGCTATTACGACGGCTTGCAAAGCTTCATGCAAAACACCGTGGACCAGGGCTTTGTGTCGGACTGGCAAATGGATTTTGTGTTGCAGTCGGCCTCGGTTGAGAGCCTGCTGCCGCAACTGATTGAAACTGGCGGACTGTCGGCCTCTGACGGCTTGCAAGGTATTTGATAAAACCCGGCGTCCCGGCCTTTGAAAAAACCGGGCAGGCAGGATTTGGCCAGCCCCCGTTGCTCAGACCGCTGATTCGTCAGTTTCACCGGTGCGAATGCGC
>SHXP01000014.1 GCA_009693225.1 Limnohabitans sp.
AAAAAGTCGCTGCATGTGCCACCGCCAGATCAATGAATTTCTGATCGTCCGGGTCTTTGCAGACAAAGGGCGAGCGCGCAGCATCCGCCGCAGGCAGGCTCAAGCGGTCAAAGGCCTGCATCACCTTTTGTAGGCTGCACCCGACCTGTTCGCGTCTTTTAGCAATATGCGTATAGTCCAGCACCCGCAGCAATTCTTGCCGCATGGCGGCGGTGGCCAGCCAGCGTAACTGAGCGCTTTTCAATGCCTCAAGCAAGGACGGCGTGGCAGGGTCCCGGTAGACCCAAATGTCCAGCAGCACATTGGTATCAATGACGATACAAGGTCTGTCATCGGCCGCCGGCACTGAGTCGCCGGTGTCGCTCTCAGCCATGCCCGGGCATCACTCTTTCAACACGCTGGCAAGCAGATGCCGTCATGGCGATACCGCTTGTGCGTCGTCTGCATCGGGGGGTTTATTTTTTCTGACCGTCCCGGCTTGCAAGTCAAAGCGGAACATACGGCATTCGATAGGCCCGTTCCACATCGGCACTTTTCGCGACTCTTTCAAACGCATGCGCCCTGGTAGCTTCAGGTCCGGGGTCAGCACCCAGGCACGCCAGCCGGCATAGTGTTTTTTCCAATGGCTGGCCAGCTGGCTGAAAAAATCACCGCCGTCCTGCACCTGACCGGTCTCGCGACCACCTCTGCGTCCGGCGTCCATTGTGTGTTCATCATCCAAAGGACCGGGCTCTGGTGAACTTACGCCACGTCTGGATGTGCCCGCAACGCCGGCAGTCTCTATCCGCTCGCCATAGGGCGGGTTGACGAGCATCAGTCCCGGCGTATCGCCGGGCGGCATGCGTTGCAGCGCGTCGCCTCCGCGCAATCGGATGGCGTGCGCCACACCGGCACGCTCGGCATTGCGTTTGGCGAAGTCAACCATGCGAAACGCCACATCGCTGGCAAAGACCTGTGCCCGCGGCTCGCATTGCTGAGCGCTGGCCTGCTCCTTGAGTTGCTGCCACACATGCGCGTCAAACAGACGCAATCGCTCAAAGCCGAAACGCCTGTGTGCACCGGCGGCGATGCGGCACGCAATTTGCGCGGCTTCAATGACGATGGTGCCGCTGCCGCAACACGGGTCGTACAAAACCTGCCCCTGCTCGACGCCCGCAAGCGGCATCACCGCAGGTCGTGTTTCCCCCGGCGCATACACCGGCGGCATGCTCCAGGCGCTGGCCGCGAGCATGGCCGCTGCCAGCGTTTCCTTGAGCGGCGCTTCGCCCTTGTCTTCGCGCCAGCCGCGCTTGAACAAAGGCTCGCCACTGGTGTCCAGGTAAATGCTTTGGGTTTTTTCAGTCAGGTGCAAATGCACACGCACCGCCGGTCTCTGTGTGTCCACATCCGGGCGCACGCCGGTTTTCTCGCGGAACCGGTCCGCAATGGTATCCTTGACGCGCAGCGTTGCAAAATTCAGGCTTTTGAGCGGACTGTGCTGCGCTGTGAAATCAATGCGAAAACTCTCACGCGGCGTGAACCACATTTCCCAGGCGATGGCGGCGGCAGTGTTGTAGATGTCCTGCTCGTTCAGATACGGCGCCTCGGCGAGTTGAATCAATACCCGCATGCCCAGGCGGCTGTGCAAATTCAGCAGCAGCGCGTCCCGCCATGAAGCCTGCAGCTGCACGCCGCCTCTGAGGGTTTGAATGGCCGCCGGCGGCAAGCCGGTGATTTGTCTGACTTCGGCAGCCAGATAAGCCTCTACCCCGGCAGCGCAGGGGACAAACAGGTTCAATCCATTCACAGCGTTTTACGCAGGTTAGAGGGCGCTATGCGCAAGGCTTCGCGGTACTTGGCAACGGTGCGGCGAGCGCAATCAATGCCCTGTTCCTTGAGCATGTCGGACAACTGGTTATCCGATAAAGGTTTCTTCGGGTTTTCGCTGGCAATCAATTGTTTGATGAGCGCACGCACCGCCGTGCTCGACGCGTTGTTGCCGCTGTCGGTGCCCAGCCCCGAACCGAAGAAATACTTCAGCTCAAAGGTGCCGTAAGGCGTGTGCATGTATTTAGCCGTGGTGACCCGGCTGATGGTGGACTCGTGCAAGCCCAGTTCTCCAGCAATTTCACGCAGCACCATGGGCTTCATCGCCAGTTCGCCATGAATGAAAAAACTTTTCTGCCGCTGCGTGATGGCATTGCTGACACGCAAAATCGTGTCAAAGCGCTGCTGTATGTTTTTGATCATCCAGCGCGCTTCCTGCAATCGCTGTTGCAAACCTGCGTGGCTGTCGCCCTTGCTGCCCTTTAAAGCATTGGCATAAATGTCATTCACTTTCAGGCGCGGCATGACCTCAGGGTTGAGCATGGCGCGGAATTGCGGCAGTCCCTGGCGGTCAACACCGGCGGCAGTGACCAGCACATCGGGCAAAACCACATTACGTTCCACATCAATAAAACGGCGTCCCGGTTTGGGTTCAAGCCGCGCAATCAAGGCGATGGCCACTTTGACTTCCATCTCCGCGGCGCCCACGGCCAACACCAGGCGCTTGACATCGCGTTTGGCTAGCAGCTCCAGCGGTTGTTTGCAAATCTCCAAGGCACAGGCGCGCACCGCTGCCCGCTCTTGCGTCTCAGCCGGTATGGCCTGCAATTGCAGGCGCAAACACTCGCCCAGGTCACGTGCGCCGACACCCGTGGGCTCCAGGCTTTGCAACAAACCCAAAGCCACTTGAAAGCGGTGCACCAGTTCTTCGCATTGCTCCAGGTCATCACCGGCCAGGCTTTCGGCCAGGGTCTGGAAACTGTCATCAAGGTAACCGTCGTCGTTCAGCGACTCGATCAGAAAACGCAAGGCGGCACGGTCGGTGTCGTCCAGACGCAGCGACAAAGCCTGGCGGTGCAAAAACGCGGTCAACGATTCCTGGTTACGCGCCAGTTCGGTGGCCTGGGCTTTTTCGTCGTCATTTTTTGTGTTGTTATTGCGGGCCGGCGCATCGCCGCCCCATTCGCTGTCGTCAGGGGAAAACTCCACACTGCCGTCACCGTCCCAGCTTTCAGCCACACCGGCTGCGTCCGGCGGTGCATCCGGCGCTTCACTGGCGGTGTCCACGTGTATTTCACTCACCCGGTCCACGTGACCGTCCCATACGTCGGCTTCAGACTCAGGCTCTGAGGGGACCGCGACGGTATCCTCCTGCGCCAGACCGAAATCTTCACGCGCCGCCAGGTCTTCCATTTCCTTCTCCAGAAACGGGTTGTCGTCCAGCATTTGCTCGATTTCCTGGCTCAACTCCAGCGTCGAGAGCTGCAGCAGACGGATCGACTGCTGCAGTTGCGGCGTGAGTGCCAGGTGTTGCGAGACGCGCAGTGAGAGGCCTTGCTTCATGCTGCGTGTCCGACTTTACATTCGGAAGTTTTCGCCCAGGTACACCCGGCGTACCTCGGAGTTTTGCACGACGTCCTGCGGCTTGCCCTCAGCCAGCACCCGGCCTTCGCTGATGATGGCGGCATGGTCGCAAATGCCCAGGGTTTCGCGCACATTATGGTCAGTGATCAACACGCCTATGCCCTTGGATTTCAGAAAACCGATGATGCGCTGAATTTCAAGCACCGCAATCGGATCGATGCCGGCAAACGGCTCGTCGAGCAGGATGTAACGCGGTTGTGTGGCCAGGGCTCTGGCGATTTCCACCCGCCGTCTTTCGCCGCCGGACAAGGACGGCGCAGTTGATACACGCAAATGCTCAATCCGCAATTCCTGCAGCAAATGGGTCAGGCGTTGTTCGATCTCGGTGGACGACAAACTCCGCCCTTTTTCATCCTGCTGTAACTCCAATACCGAACGCACGTTATCGGCGACATTGAGTTTGCGGAATATGGAGGCTTCCTGCGGCAGATAACTCAAGCCCATGCTGGCGCGCTTGTGAATCGGCAGGTGTTCCACCGCAACGCCATCGATGGAAATCAGGCCGGCGTCTGCCCGCACCAGTCCGACGATTATGTAAAAGGAAGTGGTTTTGCCCGCTCCGTTGGGGCCGAGCAAGCCCACCACTTCACCCTTGCTAACGGTGATGGATACATCCTGAACCACCTGACGGCCGGTATAGGTTTTCTGCAAATGCCGCACTTCCAACTGACCGGGCGCAGTAGCCGCAGTGGTCACTTGCCGGCCTCGTCGTTGGCTTTAGGTGTCAGCACCGCGCGAACACGGCCTGTTCCATTGGCCGGTTTGACACCGCCGACGATGCCATCCACCGTGAACTGATCGCTCAGGTTTTCATAAATGATGCGCTGACCAGTGATCTGGTCGCTCAGTACCGTGCCGCGGTAACGTCGGAAGTCGGCGCGTCCGAACAGCGTCAGCCTGTCAGCCTTGCCGTCGTAATCGATGCGTTCACCCTCGCCTTCGATCCACTCATCCACGCCCTCGCGCTTTTGCCGGAAAAAAGCCAATTGGCCGGGCAGCGGTTTGATCACACCGTATTGGTAACCGTCCGGGTCCTGGCGCACCTCGATGCGTTCGCCCCGCATGGTGATGGTGCCCTTGGTCGCAAGCACTTTGCCGGTGAACACGCTGGTTTGTTTGAGTTCGTCGTGCTCAAGGTTATCGGCCTCGACGTTCATGGGTTTTTGGCGGTCGGCTTTTCCCGCCAACGCCCCCAGATGGGGCGTCATGATTAAGCAACCGATGAGAAGTAGGTTTTTCAAGGCATGAAAATTGCTGTGTAGAATGCCTCGCATTGTAGAGACATTGCCAGCAAATGCCTTTAATGCCCTTTGCGGATCTCGCCCAGCAGGAAATCAGTGACTTGTAAGGCACGATCCATGGAACCCGCCAGACTGCCATCCACATAAAAACGGCCGCCGACACCCAGAGCAGGCACACCCTCGACCTTGAACTGCTCCTGCAACTGGGCCGCGCGTTTTGCTTTACCGACCACAGCAAAAGAATTGAACAATTCGGTGAACCTGGCGCCCGGGATGCCGTTTTTCTCTGCCCAGACCATGAGATTGTCGAGTTTGGCCAGGTTTTGTTTTTCGACATGGATGGCAGCAAACATCTTGCTTTGCAATTCCTTGACCTTGCCTAGGGCTTCGAGCACGTAATAAGCGCGTTGCTGAGCTTCAAAGTCTTCACGGAAACGCACCGGGACCCGTTTGAGCTCGACGTCTTTGGGCAGTTTTTTGCTCCAGGCGCTCAATGCAGGTTCAAAAGCATTGCAATGCTGACAATTGTACCAAAAGAACTCCAGCACTTCGATTTTGCCCTTAGCCACATCGGAGGGCAAGGGCTTGGGCAAGACCATGTAATCGGTACCCGGCTTGAAGCCGGCGCCTTGCGCCAGCGCCTGCCGCCAGGGGCTGAGCATCACACTAGCCAGTGCGTTGGTAGCTAGCGCATTGAATTGACGACGTTGCATGGTCCGACCTTTCTCGTTTAACGTTGCACCCGAATCAAGGCTGACTCGAATTTATTGGATTTCAACTGTGTCTGAATTAGTTCGGCCTGCGACTTGCTGTCGTAGGGGCCGACACGCACCCTGTAAATGATTTTGCCTTCCTGTTCGCGCTGCGAAATGGCAGGATCAAATCCACCTAATGCAAGTTTGGCACGCTGACTTTCGGCCTCTTCGCTGGAACGGAATGCCCCCACTTGCACAAAGTAATAAAAAGCCTCGGCCTGCTGTGCTTTGCCGGCGGCCAGATCGCCCAGCGGGTCTTCCGAAGCGGCAGGTGCTTGCGCGGGTGCAGCCGGCGGTGCCGCGACTTCACCCGGCTTGGCCGTCTTGGCAGGTTCGGCGGGTGCATTGGCTGCCGGGGTTTTGCCATACAGCGGGGCGTTCGGGTCCCAGTCCTTGTTTTTCTTTTCCTCGGCCGCGTCCTGTTCGGCGTTGCGCGTCAGGCCTTTGTTCAAAAACGGGATCGGCACCTTGGTGACATAAACCGCCACACCGAGCGCGACCGTCAAGCCAACGACCAGGCCCAGAATAAAACCCACCAGGGTGTTGCCGCGCTGCGTGAAAAAATATGCCATATATTTTACCTTTACATGCTGATCGGCGCGACCACGCCGATCAGCGCCAATCCATTTGACAAAACCTGGGCAGTGGCCCTCACCAGCGCCACTCTGGCATCTCTGGTCTTGACATCATCGACCAGAATGCGCTCTGCATCGTAATAGCAGTGGTAGCAGGCGGCCAGGTCGCGCAAATAAAACGTCACATCGTGCGGTGCCAGATCGGCGCTGGCCTGGGTCAGCATCTGCGGATAGCGCGCCAGCAACATCATCAGCGCTTGAGCCGGTGCGCTGTCCAGCGGGGTGAGATCGACATTCAGCAGTTCATGAAACTCCATCTTCGACTGCGTCTGCCAGGTGCCGAGGATCGACCATATGCGCGCGTGCGCGTACTGCACGTAGTACACCGGGTTTTCATTGTTTTTGGCACGCGCCAGATCGACATCGAACACATACTCTGTATCCGCCTTGCGGCTGAGCAGAAAGAAGCGCACCGCGTCTTTGCTGGTCCACTTGATCAGGTCGCGCAAAGTGACATAACTGCCGGCGCGCTTGGAGATCTTCACGTCCTCGCCGCCGCGCATGACTCGCACCATGGTGTGCAATACATAGTCGGGATAGCCCGGCGGTATATGCAAGCCCTGCTGCGCCGAGGCTGCCTGCACCCCGGCGCGCACCCTGGCGATGGTGCCGTGGTGGTCGGTGCCTTGAATGTTGATGACCTTGGTGAAGCCGCGCTTCCATTTGGCCAGGTGGTAAGCCACATCCGGCACGAAATAGGTGTAGCTGCCGTCGGACTTGCGCATCACCCGGTCTTTGTCGTCGCCAAAGTCGGTTGAACGCAACCACATGGCGCCGTCCTGCTCATAGGTGTGGCCCGAGGCCTGCAACGAAGCCACGGCTTTGTCAAGCTTGCCCGTGGTGTAGAGACTGGACTCCAGGTAATAGTGGTCAAACCTGACGTCAAAGGCCTGCAAATCCAGGTCTTGTTCACGGCGCAAATAAGCGACCGCAAAATCGCGAATGTTGTCAATGTCGCTGACATCCCCGCTGGCGGTGAAACTGCGGTCATCGGCGACCACGGTTTTTTGAGCCTGAAAATCCCGGGCAATATCAGCGATGTATTCGCCGTTGTAAGCGTTTTCAGGCCAGCCGGGGAGTCCGGGTTTCAAGCCTTTTGCCCGGCATTGGGTCGAAACGGCCAGGGTTTGTATCTGCACGCCGGCGTCGTTGTAATAAAACTCGCGGTGCACCGACCAGCCCTGGGTTTCAAACAGATTGCAAATCGCGTCGCCCAATGCCGCCTGCCTGCCGTGGCCGACGTGCAAAGGCCCGGTCGGGTTGGCCGAGACAAACTCCACCAGCAGTTTCTGTCCGTGATCAGCCTGTCGCCCGTATTCCCCGGGAGCGCGCAAGACTTCACGCACCACTTGCTGCTTGGCTTCGGGCTTGAGCCTCAGGTTCAAAAAGCCGGGCCCGGCGAGCTCGATGGCCGACACCCAGCGTTGTCCCGCTTCAGAGGCGAGCAAAGCGGCACGTATCTGTTCGCCGAGTTCGCGCGGATTACGTCCCAGCGGTTTGGCCAGTTGCATGGCGGCGGTGACCGCCCAATCGCCGTGCGAAGCCACTTTGGGCGTTTCAAACCTGGCCTTGGCACCGCTGCCGGGTAAAAAGTTTTCCAGGGCAGCGGTCAAAGCCGCTAGCAAGTCTTGCTGAACCTGTTGCATCTATGATCGATCAATGACTGAAAGCACCCGCTCAGACGAGCGGACCATCACAAGAAAAATAGCGTTTGCACGCCGGCGTGAGAACAGCAGGCGCGAACAACTGGTACCGCTTTTTCAAAGCATCAAGCCCTGTCACTGACCACCTACTAAAATACAAAATTATCAGCGATCGGCATAGATTGCCTTTTTGTTTCCCTGAAAGCCTTTCATGACACAGCGCACCTATCTTTACAAACTCCACGTGGCTTCCCCTTTGTACAATTTTATTGATCAACAGGTGCTGCCCGGAACCGGCGTCTCAAGCGTCACTTTCTGGAAGGGCTTTGACCGGCTGGTGCAAGATCTGGCGGCGAAAAACATTGCCTTGCTAGCCGAGCGCGACCGTTTACAAACCGAGCTGGACCAATGGCACCGCAACCACCCCGGCCCGGTCGCCGACATGAAGACCTACCAGGCGTTTTTGCAGGATATCGGCTACCTGGTGCCGGTACCGGCCAAGGCCAAAGCCAGCACCCGCAATGTGGACGCCGAACTGGCTTTACAGGCCGGCCCGCAGCTGGTGGTGCCCATTTTGAATGCACGCTACGCTTTGAACGCGGCCAATTCACGCTGGGGCTCCTTGTACGACGCCTTGTACGGCACCGATGTCATTGCTGAAGACGACGGCTGCGCCAAAGGCCCGGGCTACATCGAAAAACGCGGCGCTAAAGTCATCGAATACGCCCGCTATGTGCTCGACCGCACGGTGCCGCTGAAAAAAGGCTCACACATCGACTCAACCGGCTATGCCGTGGTCAAGGGTGCGCTGGTGGTGTCTTTAAAAGGCGGCAACACCTCTGCCCTGGCCGACCCCAAACAATTCATTGGCTACCAGGGTGATGCTGCGCACCCGTCATCTGTGCTGCTGGTGCATAACGGCTTGCACCTGGATATTCAAATCAACCCTCGCAGCCCCATCGGTGCCAATGACCCGGCAGGCGTCAGTGATCTGGTGGTCGAAGCCGCACTCTCAACCATTCTGGATCTTGAAGATTCGGTCGCAGCGGTGGACGCCGAGGACAAACTGCTGGTCTACCGCAACTGGCTGGGCATTCTAAAAGGCACGCTGACCGAGGACGTCACCAAAGGCGGCCACTGTTTCAAACGCGGCCTGAACCCGGACCGCGTCTACCATGCCCCCAAAGGCAATGCCAAAGTGAAACTGCACGGTCGCTCGCTGCTGTTTCTGCGCAACGTCGGCCATTTGATGACCAACCCGGCCATTCTTTATGACGGCGCCGACGGCCACTCGCATGAAATCCCCGAAGGCATCATGGACGCCATGGTCACTACCGCCATTGCCTTGCACGATTTGCAAGGCCACGGTGCCAACGGCATCCGCAATTCGCGCACAGGCTCGGTCTACATCGTCAAACCTAAAATGCACGGCCCCGCTGAAGTGGCCTTTGCCTGCGAGTTGTTCGGCCGTGTCGAGCAGATTCTGGGCTTGCCCGACAGCACGGTGAAGCTGGGCATCATGGACGAGGAACGCCGCACCAGCGTCAACCTCAAGGCCTGTATCGCTGCTGCAGCCAGCCGCGTAGCATTCATCAACACCGGCTTTTTAGACCGCACCGGCGACGAAATACACACCGCCATGCAGGCCGGTCCCATGCTGCGCAAAGGCGACATGAAAAGCAGCGCCTGGATCACCGCTTACGAAAAAAACAATGTGCTGGTCGGTCTCTCCTGCGGCCTGCGCGGCAAGGCGCAAATCGGCAAAGGCATGTGGGCCATGCCCGATTTGATGAAAGCCATGATGGAACAAAAAATCGCACATCCCAAAGCCGGTGCCAACACCGCTTGGGTGCCCAGCCCCACCGCCGCCACACTGCACGCCATGCATTACCACCAGGTGCTGGTCAGCGATGTGCAAAAAGAACTAGAAAGCATTGACGCCGCCAAGCAACGAGCTTCACTGCTGAAAGATCTGCTGACCGTGCCAGTCGTGGCCCAGGCGGCCTGGAGCGAGGTCGACAAACAGCAGGAACTCGACAACAACGTGCAAGGCATTCTGGGCTATGTAGTGCGCTGGATCGACCAGGGCGTGGGCTGCTCCAAAGTGCCCGACATCCACAATGTCGGTTTGATGGAAGACCGCGCCACGCTGCGCATTTCCAGCCAACACATTGCCAACTGGCTGAAACACGGCGTGGTGACAGAGACTCAGGTGCACGCCACCTTCGAGCGCATGGCTGCCGTGGTCGATCAGCAAAACGCTGGCGACCCCTTGTACCAGCCCATGGCCAGTCATTTCACCACTTCCAAGGCCTACCAGGCTGCTTGTGACCTCGTGTTCAAGGGCATGGCACAACCCAGCGGATACACAGAGCCGCTGTTGCACGCGTGGCGATTGAAGGTGAAAGCGGCGGCCTGAGCCAGCTCAGACCACCCGCCGCAACAACTGCGGCAAGGTCAGCCGGTAGCGGTTGACCTTGCTCCACCAGGCGGAAAACGATTTGCAATGTTCGTCCTGTGTCGGCCACAGGCGCGCCGGGCTGTGACGCACCCAGTTAACGCCCGGCAAATCCGGCAGGCTGCGGTGGTCCCAGACATGAACCGCCCGGGCTTTGCTGAATATCTCGCTCAAGTGTGCGGCATCTTCAAACCAGCAATGCGATGCCAGATGGTGCATGCCCTTGGACACGAACAGCCAGCGCATCAGACTCCACGGCCGCTGCTGCGTCCATTCGTGCCAGCAGGCTGCCACACGCATGGCGTCTGCCGGCATGGCCGGCGGCGGCTTCTCCGACAGAGACCAGGGGTGTATCCACCAGATCTCACGGTCTGTCAATTTGTGTGCCGCCAGGCCGGCGGGCAACAGTCCTGCTTCGGGCGGCGGGGCGGACATCACATCCGGCTCCTGCACTGCAGCAAACGCCTGTGACGCCTGGGTGAAGGTGGCGCGGCTGCGCGCAATCATGTCGATGATGTCCTTCTCCTGGTCGATCACCGTGCCTGGGCTGTGCCAGGCTTCAGCGGCATTCGCGGCCACATTGGCGGCATTGAACAAATAAGGCTTGCTGCTCGCCGTGCCCGCCACCCACTGCCAGCTCAGGTAATTGCTGGCGATGTCACCATCGAGCAAATGGCTGTACATCCAGTCGGCACCGACCCGCCAATGCACTTTGCGGATATGCACCAGATAGCTGGCCAGCCACAACCGTGCATGGTTGTGTACATATCCGTTGAAATACAACTGCCGTACCGCCTGGTCAATGACCGGCAAACCGCTGGCACCGTTGCGCACATCCTGCGGGATTTGCGTGCTGTAGGCATCCTGCGGCAACACGCCTTCTTGCAAATCATGCTGAATGGCTTGCCCCAGCGACGACTCCACATGCTGGAAGTATTCACGCCAGGCCAGTTCAAGAATAAACTTATGCTGAGCGCCCATGCGGTGCACCCGGTACATGTACTCTGCAACATCCGGCACCGTCAGCACGCCGTGCGTCAGATAAGGTGACAGCATGCTGACCGCACCTTGCACAAGGTTGCGCGTCCGAGCGTATTCGAAGGGCTTCAAGGCCCCCAGCCGCTCCCTGGCGGCATACGCATAGGGCTCAAATAACGCCTGTTCGAGAAAGACCTTCATCACTTTTATACAGCCTGTGTGTAGAGTGGAGAGGTGCTAGGGAGGGCCGGCCAGACGGCGCTTCAGCGCAGTCATGAACATGGCAGGCACATCAAAACCGGTCTGGTCGGTGATTTCCCTGAAACAGGTCGGACTGGTGACGTTGATTTCGGTCAGGCAATCGCCGATGATGTCCAGGCCCGCCAGCAACAAGCCGCGTGATGCCAGCACTGGTCCGATCGACCCGGCAATCTGCCTGTCTCGCTGGCTCAAGGGCTGTGCGACCCCTTTGCCGCCCGCCGCCAGGTTGCCGCGCACCTCGTTGCCCTGGGGAATACGTGCCAGCGCAAACGGCACCGGCTCCCCGTCAATCACCAGCACACGCTTGTCACCTTGGGCAATCTCGTGCAGAAACTTTTGCACCATGACGCTGGTACTGCCATCCCGGCTCAGGGTTTCGATGATGCTGCCCAGGTTCAAACCGTCGGAAGTGACACGGAATATGCCCATGCCGCCCATGCCGTCCAAAGGCTTCAGAATGATGTCCCGGTGCAATGCGTGAAAGTCGCGAATCGCCTGCGGGCTGCGGGTCACCAGCGTGGGGCTGGCAAATTCTGCAAACTCCATCAAGGCCAGCTTCTCCGGGTGCTCGCGCAGCGCCTGCGCACAGTTGAAAACACGCGCGCCTTCGCGTTCGGCCTGGCTCAGCAGGTGGGTGGCGTAAAAATATTCATTGTCAAACGGCGGGTCCTTGCGCATCACCACAGCATCCATGCCGGCAAGCGACCGGATTTCCTGCGCTCGCGCCGCAAACCATGCCAGCGCATCTCCCGTCAAAGACAGCTGCTGCATGTGCGCGCTGACGGGCAAGCCGCTTTGCCAGAAAAGATTCTGCGTTTCGCAGGCCCACACTGCGTGCCCGCGCTGCTGCGCCTCGCGCATCATCGTGAATGTGCTGTCCTTCTCGATGTGAAAAGAGGTCAGCGGGTCGCAAACAAACAGAATGTTCATAGGCCTAGGTTAACAGTCTGTTGTCGGAAGAAACAGCCGTTTCAGATTTCGATTTTGCTGCCCATCTCCACCACTGAATTGCTGGGCAGGTTCAAAACGTCTGCGGCAGCACTGGCATTGAGGTACATCTGGGCAAACAGTTTTTCCCGCCACTGAGATATGCCGCCGCCCACCGTCGGCACAATGCTGTCGCGCGACAGAAAGTAACTGGTATTCATGGCATTGATGTCGCCGACCTGACCGCGCAGCAAAGACAGGGCAATGGGCACGTCTGGGTCGTCCATGAAACCGTAATGAACCATCACCTGCCAGCAATTGTGTCCGAGGTCTAGCAGTTCGATGTGCTTGTCGGTGGCAATCCAGGGCACTTCGTGGTTTCGCACCGTGACAAACAGGTTTTGTGCATGAAAGACTTTGTTGTGCTTGAGGTTGTGCAGCATGGCGTTGGACACGATGCCGTCTTCAGAGGTCAAGAATACTGCGGTGCCCTCGACCCGGATCGGCGGCGCAAGAAACAAAGCAGACAGGAACGAAGCCAGGTCCATGGACTCATTCCGTGTTTTGTGGTGCAGCAATGACCTGCCGTCGCGCCAGGTCAGCATAAGCGTCAGTATCAGGCCGCCGATGAATAAGGGGAACCAGCCGCCGTCTGCCAGCTTGAGCAAATTGGAACTCCAGAAAGCCAGGTAGACCAGGAAGAACACAGAGGTCGCGGCGTTGCACAATCATAAAGGGTATTTCCAGGCGCAACGGATCACAAAGAAAGTAAGCACCCTGGTGATCAGCATGTCGGTGCACACGGCAATGCCGTAGGCAGCGGCCAGGTTGCTGGAAGATTTGAACATCACCACAGCCAGCACGATGACCACAAACAACCCCCAGTTCACCAGCGACATGTAGATCTGGCCGGCATCTCTGGCACTGGTGTGCAGTATTTGCAGACGAGGCAGAAAACCGAGTTGTATGACCTGCTTGGTCACGCTGAAAGCGCCGGTGATCAAGGTCTGTGAAGCAATCACGGTGGCTGCCGTGGCAAGTACCACCAGCGGGATCAGCGCCCAGTCAGGCGCCATGTTGAAGAACGGGTTCTCGAAGGCGCCCGGGTCACTCAATAGCAAGGCGCCCTGGCCGAAATAATTCAGGGTCAGGCAAGGCATAACGATCCAGAACCAAGCCAGCAGGATCGGCTTTTCACCGAAATGCCCCATGTCTGCGAACAAGGCTTCGCCGCCGGTCACGCACAACACCACCGTACCCAGAATGATGAAAGCGGTGAAAGGCTGGCCCCAGATGAACATGACAGCGTAATGCGGGCTGACCGCCCACAAAATCTCGGGATGGCCGACGATGTGGTAGAGGCCCAGCACCGCAATGGCGACAAACCAGACCATGGTAATCGGTCCGAAAAATCTGCCAATACCGCCGGTGCCGCGTTTTTGCACCCAGAACAAACAAAACAGAATCAGCAGGGTCAAGGGGATGACGGCCTTTTTGAAATTGGGTGACACCACTTCCAGACCCTTGACGGCTGACAAAACGTAAATGGCCGGTGTGATAACACCGTCACCGTAAAACAGACAGGTGCCGAAAATGCCGACCACCAGCAGCACACTGCGCAAACGCGGTTTGTCGCGCACCGAGGAGAATGCCAGTGCAAGAATCGCAACCAGACCGCCCTCGCAGTTGTTGTCGGCGCGCAGCACCAGGGTCACGTACTTGATGGACACAATAAAGGTCAGTGTCCAGAAAAAGATAGAGAGGATGCCGTAGGCGTTATCCGGCGTGAAAGCCACGTGGCTGGAACCGAATACCTCTTTGATGGAGTACAGCACACTGGTACCGATATCTCCGTACACCACCCCGATGGCACCCAATGTCAAACCTGCCAATGAAGACTGGTGGTGGTCCTAGCTGATCGCTTCACTCATAAAACTGCAAGCGACTATTGCCGCTATACCGCAAAACTAGAAAGCGCAGAGTTTAACGATTCGGCCATCCGGCAAACTAACTATTTTTTACTCGTAGACCTCTGCGTCCGGGTCGGTAGCCTCCAACTCGTAGCTGGCGGCCAGCATGGCCAGGCGGGCAATCACGCCGTACATATAGAACCGGTTAGGTGTGCTGGCACCCGGTTTCATGCCGAGTTGCGGGGTGTGGGCGCTTTGCTCGAAGGCCAGGGGCACAAAGCTGGAGCCGGGTGCATTCAGGTTTTCGTCGATACCGCGCTCGGCATGAACACGGTAAAAACCGCCGACAACATAACGGTCCATCATGTAAACCACCGGTTCGGCAACCGCGTCATTGATGCGCTCGTTGGTCTGCACGCCCTCCTGGATGATGACCTGGTTGACCTCCTGGCCATCCTTGACGACGCTCATTTTGTTACGGGTTGTACGGTTGAGCATCTCCAGGTCCTTGACATCGCGCACCGTCATGATGCCCATGCCATAGGTGCCGCTATCGGCCTTGACAATGACAAAGGGCTTCTCGTGGATGCCGAATTCCTTGTACTTGCGGCGTATCTTGGTCAACAGGGCATCGACATTGGTGGTCAGACATTCCATGCCTTCGCCCTCGGCGAAATCCACTTCGCCGCATTGGCTGTACATGGGGTTGATCAGCCATGGGTCAATGCCGATCATCTTGCCGAAGCGTTTGGCCGCTTCTTCATAGTTAGCGAAGTGGGTGCTCTTGCGCCTCACGCACCAACCGGCATGCAAGGGCGGCAACAGGTATTGCTCATGCAAATCTTCCAGGATGCCGGGGATGCCTGCACTTAAATCATTATTGAGCAATATGGTGCACGGATCGAAGTCTTTCAAGCCCAAACGGGATTTGCTGCGTATCACCGGTTCAAGCAATACCCTTTCCCCGTTGGGCAGATCGATCAAGGTGCTTTCCTTGATCTCCGGGTTGATCGAACCGATGCGCACATTCAGCCCGGCCATGTTGAAGATGCGTGCGAGCTGCGCCACATTGCTCAGGTAAAAGGTGTTGCGCGTGTGGTTCTCGGGTATCAACAGCAAATTGCGTGCCTCGGGACAGATTTTTTCAATCGCCGCCATCGCCGCCTGCACCGACAGCGGCAGCATCTCGGGCGTCAGATTGTTCCAGCCGCCGGGGTACAGGTTGGTGTCCACTGGCGCGAGCTTGAAGCCGGCATTGCGGATATCGACCGATGAATAAAACGGCGGTGTGTGCTCCATCCACTCCATGCGGAACCAGCGTTCGATGGCCGGCATGGAGTCGATGATGCGCTGCTCCAACTCGTTAATGGGGCCGGTGAGCGCGGTGATGAGATGGGGGACCATGGGGATTCTTGTCTTGTGTGTATTTTAGATATGGGGTTGATTTCGACAGTTTCAAGCGAAGGGCTTGTGACGGGCTTACAAAACAGGTGACTGAGCGTTATAGATGAGCCATCAAGTTCTGCCTAAGCTGTACGGTATGGCATTTTCTTTCTTAAAACCCGACTTCAAATCCGGCCTGCGCACCACCGGCTCGATAATGACCGGTAACGCTTGTGTGGCGTTTCTGATTTTGGGCAACAGGAATTTGGAGAATTTAGTGTTGTAGATGATCGGCGGCCTGGTACTTACACTTTTGACTCTGGTGGATTTTTTACCCCAGAAAAGCTCACGCAATGACTGAAGCTCAACGACAAGTCATTATTGCTATTGGATGTTTGTGTGCTATCGCTATCGCGTTTTTGTACTTTGAAGCCAAAGAAAAAAGCAAAGCGAAGCCTGAAGACGCGGGGCTTTAAGGCGCCTGGGCAGGTTATTCCATACACCGGCTGCTTGGTAACTTCAACCCCTTACTTCACCCTTACCCAGCACGACAAACTTCAGCGAGGTCAGCCCCTCAATACCGACGGGGCCGCGCGCATGAAACTTATCGGTGGAAATGCCGATCTCGGCGCCCAGGCCGTATTCGAAGCCATCGGCGAACCGGGTGCTGGCGTTGATCATCACACTGGCTGAATCGACTTCGCGCACAAAGCGTTGGCCGTTGACATGGTTGAGTGTGAGGATGGCATCGGTGTGATGGCTGCCGTAGTGGTTGATGTGCGCGATGGCTTCGTCCACGCCGCTCACCACCTTGATGCTGATAATGGGCGCCAGGTATTCCTCGAACCAGTCCTGCTCGAGCGCGCCTTTCAACACCGCGCCTTTCACGCCTGCCAGCAAAGCTTTGCTTTCGGGACAGCAACGCATCTCCACACCTTTGTCAGCAAAAATTTGCCCCATGCGCGGTAAAAATGCCGCCGCCGCACCGCGTGCCACCAGCAGACTTTCGGTGGCATTGCAAGGGCTGTATTTTTGGGTTTTGGCGTTGTCGGTGACGCGTATCGCCATCTCCAGGTCGCAGGGGTCGTCGATGTAAGTGTGGCAATTGCCGTCCAGGTGTTTGATCACCGGCACCTTGGCGTCGCGGCTGATGCGCTCGATCAAGCCTTTGCCGCCGCGCGGAATGATGACGTCCACATAGGCCGGCATGGCGATCAGCTGGCCGACGGCTTCGCGGTCGGTGGTCGGCACCAGTTGCACCGCATCGCGCGGCAGACCGGCGTTGTGCAAAGCCTGTTGCACGCGTTGCGCCAGCGCGGTGTTGGACACCAGCGCCTCGGAGCCGCCGCGCAGTATGCAGGCGTTACCGCTTTTGACGGCCAGCGACGCGGCCTCGATGGTGACATTGGGCCGGCTCTCGAAAATCATGCCGAACACACCGATGGGCACACGCATCTGGCCGACACGGATGCCGCTGGGCTGTTGCGTCATGCCGGTGATGCTGCCGATGATGTCGGGCATCACCGCCAGCTGTTCGCAACCGACGGCACAGGTTTCCAAAATGGCGGGGGTGAGTTTCAATCGGTCCAGCATCGGGCCGTCCAGGCCGCTGGCCTTGGCCCGTTGCAAATCCTCCTGGTTGGCGGCGACCAGCGCCTGTGTGTCGGTGCGCAGCAGGCGGGCAAGTTCGCGCAAAGCAGCACTTTTGTGCGCCGCACTGGCCTTGGCCATGACGGCGCTGGCGGCCTTGGCCTGCTGACCCAGCGCCTGCATCAATTTGGGAATGGAGTGTGCGTTCATGCCTGGATTTTGGCAGACAAGCCGCAGACCGTCAGCGCGGGCCGCAAACCTTGCTGAGCATCAGCGCCAGGCGCAACAAGGCCTGCCAGTTGTCGGCCGGCCAGGCCGGCAGTTTCATGCCCTTGACGATGCCATCAACCTGGTGTGCGCTTTGCAGCAAGCGATTGAGTACCGCCGGTGTCAGTTGCGGCAGGACGCGCTCGAACAGCCGCTCCCTGTGGCCCCAGACGCGCTGCTCGCGCAACACCTGGGGCAAAGATCGACCGGCAGAAACCGCGTCCTTGACCCTCTTCAAACTGCGGATGTCCTCGGCCAGGGTGTAATGCACCAGCACCTCGGCCACACCCTCGGCCCGCAAGCCGTCCATCATGCGCTGCACCCTCAGATGCTGGCCGGCGAGCACGGCTTCTCCCAGTTTGAACACGTCATAGCGCGCCACGTTCAACACCGCTTGCTCGATCTGCGCCAGACTCAATTCACCTTGCGGGTACAACAAGCCGAGCTTTTGGATTTCCTGGTGCGCGGCAAGCAGATTGCCTTCGACACGGTCGGCAAAAAACTGCAGGCTGCTTTGGCCTTCCTCGCCTTCGCGCACCCGTTGCTGCTGCTGACCCAGGCGTTGTGCAATCCAGGCGGACAACGCAGCGCGCTCCACCGGGTCGAGTTGCACGCTTGCGCCATTGGCCTCCAGCGCAGTGAACCAGCCACTGCTTTTGGCCGCCTTGTCCAGCCGGGGCAGCAGGACCAGCAGCAGCACGGCATCATTGCCGACGGTGCTTTCAGCGAGTTGCTGCAAAGCGACGCCGCCTTCTTTACCGGGCTTGCCCGAGGGAATGCGCAGGTCCAGGATCAGCTTGTCGGCAAACAGGCTCATGGAAGCTCCTGCGGCATACACCTCGCTCCAGTTGAAATGCGCGCCGGCGACGATAAACACATGGCGCTCTGTATAGCCCCGGGCCCGCGCGGCCAGCCGTATCTGGTCGGCAGCTTCCTGTTGCAACAAGGGCTCGTCACCATGCAAGGTGTAAATAATGCGCAATTCCTTGTTCAGGTGTTCCTGCAAACGGGCGGGCGCGATTTGCATGAGAGCCGGTCAGAACTGGCGCACAGCGGCCAGGCGGCGTATGAGCTGCTGCACCAGGTCATCGCGCATCTCGCGGTAAAGCAATTGCTCTTCAGACTCTTTGGACAAGGCGGCGGTTTCATTAAAGCTGATTTCACGTTCCTGCACCAGTTCGGTATCCGGTATCAGTTCAAAGCCGTCGCGGGTGCGCAGTTTGAAACGCACACGAAAACGCAGCACATACTCGCGCACTGTGCCGGTGGACGACTTACTGAGAATGACTTTTTCCTGGACATCCTGAATCAGCACCAGAATCACCTGGGCTCGTTCCATCTCGCGTGTATCGGTGATGATTTCCAGGTTGTTGATTATCCTGAGATTGCGCTTGAGCAACTGACCGAACGCCGAAGCTTCTGCGATGTTGACGTACATGGTGCTGAAGGCCAGCTCGGGGGCTTTGCGCAACTGAAAACCGCAACCCGTTGACAAAGCGGCAGCGGCCAGTAGGGCGGCGGCCCGCCAGCCCTGGTTCAACAGAGCGCGGCGCGACAGCCGATGAACAACGTTTGTATCAGTCATCAGATCACCAGGTTGACAAGCCGGCCGGGGACG
>SHXP01000015.1 GCA_009693225.1 Limnohabitans sp.
CCCCGCCGGGGCCCGTGCGCTTGACTGAGCAGAAAATCGCGTTTGCAGACTTACTTCCGCCCATCTTGCCGCCGCGCCACTTGGCCGGGCTGCCGCCCGTAACCCGGCTAAAGCGTCTGAAACACCCGCGCCTGCAATTCGACAAAGGCCTGCAAGTCGACCAGCTGGCCTGAAAAGGCTCAGGCTGTAAGCAACAGCTTCTCGAGTTTGAGCGCATCGGCACAAAACGCGCGTATACCCTCAGACAATTTATCACCGGCCATGGCGTCTTCGTTCATGGCAAACCGGAATTGCGCCTGATTCATATGTACCGCCGGCACATCCATCTGCCTGGCCAGGTCTGCGCTCAAAAACTGCTGCACCGGGGCCTCACCGGCTTGCAGTTGGGCCAGCAAGTCGGGACTGATGGTCAGCAAATCGCAACCTACCAGCGCAATGATCTGCCCGGTATTGCGGAAACTCGCGCCCATCACTTCGGTCGCGATGCCGTGTTTTTTGTAATGGTTGTAAATGCGGCGCACGCTTTGCACACCGGGATCGTTGGCACCGGCGTTGGCGGCCTCGACCCATTGGGCTCCGGCGGTTTTTTTGTACCAGTCGTAAATGCGCCCGACAAACGGCGAAATCAATTTCACACCGGCGTCGCCGCAGGCCACGGCCTGGGCAAACGAGAACAACAGCGTCAGATTAGTATGTATGCCTTCGCGCTCAAGTTGCGCAGCGGCCTGGATGCCTTCCCAGGTGGAAGCGATTTTGATCAGCACCCTCGCCTTGTCTATGCCTTGCACCTGGTACAGCCCGATGATGCGCTGCGCACGCGCCACGGTCGCGGCGGTGTCAAAGCTCAGACACGCATCGACTTCGGTGGAGACGCGCCCGGGGATCAGCGCCAGAATGCTGCAACCGAAACGCACCAGCAAATGGTCCATGACTTCATCCTGCGGCGCGCCGGCAAGCTGCGCCAGCGTGTCCTGCAACAACTGCTGATAGGCCGGCATTTGCACAGCCTTGAGGATCAGCGACGGGTTGGTGGTCGCGTCCTGCGGCTGAAAGCGGCTGATCTGCTGAAAATCGCCGGTGTCGGCCACGACCGTGGTGTAAAGCTTCAAGGCATCGAGTTGGTGCATTCCCGTATTATCGCTACCAGGTATTTATGCAGCCGCCAGCCATTCGCAGCAGCAATCAGGTTACAGTCCTGCCTATGAAAAATGTTCTCGTTTTAGGTGGTACAGGTTTTGTCGGACGGCATGTCTGCGAGGCGCTCAACCGCGCCGGTATCTATATGACTGTAGCTACACGAAGGCTGCCGGCGCGTGCGGTGCAAATGCTGCCCTTTGTAACCGTGGTCCAGGCCGATGTGCACAACCCGCAAGCCCAGGCGGCGCTGGTACGGGGCCATGACGCCGTAGTGAACCTGGTCGCCATTCTGCACGGCGACCAGGCGTCCTTTGACAAAGTGCATGTGCAACTGCCGCGCCAGATCGCGCACGCCTGTGTGCAAGCAGGGGTCAGACGCATGCTGCACGTCAGCGCGCTCGGTGCCGATCAGCAAGGCCCCTCGCTCTACCAGCGCAGCAAGGCGCAAGGCGAAGCCGCCTTGCATTCCGAGGTGGTACACGGCCTGCAACTGACGGTGCTGCGCCCGGGCGTCATCTTCGGCGAAGACGATGCCTTCATCAATCTGTTTGCACGTCCGCAAAGCATCGCCCCCTTTGTGCCGCTGACCGGTGCGCATACCCGCTTTCAACCGGTGTGGGTACAGGACGTGGCCCAGGCTGTGGTGTATGCCTTGCAACACCGCGACACCATAGGACATGTGTATGAGTTGGCCGGCCCGCAAATTTTCACGCTGAAAGAACTGGTGCAGCACGCGGGTCGCTGGGCCGGTTATGCGCGGCCGGTGTTTGCATTGCCCGAGGCCATGGCTTATTTGCAGGCGCTGGTGATGGAGATGCTGCCCGGTCCGCCGTTGATGAGCCGCGACAACCTGGCTTCCATGCAGGTCGACAATATTGCCGCTGGTGAATTACCCGGCTTGCCCAGGCTGGGTGTGGCGGCCGCCGCCAGACTCGACAGCGTGTTCCCCTTGCTGGCATCCAGTCACAGATAAACCGTTGCTGCACCGGTTTGTTTCTCACCGCGCTGCGCCTGCCGCGGGGTGCATACCGTTTTTTTGAGGAAATGTCATGGCGTTCATAACCGGCCCGGCGGCTGTCTTCAAAAGCATCAGTGTGGCGGCACTGCTGAGCGCATGTGTGGCAATTGCCCGCGAACCCTTGCTGCTGTTCGATGCCCATGTGCATTTCAGCGCAGGCGCCACCTCGGCCTACACACCTGAAGCGGCACTGAAAATTCTGGACAATGCCGGCATAGGCACGGCCATTGTCTCGAGCACACCCAACGACGGCACTTTGCTGCTGCACGCCGCTTATCCGCAGCGCTTCATACCGTTTGTACGGCCTTACCGCAAAACCCGCGACCTATCAAGCTGGGGCGAGGAGCGCCACAGCTGGTACAAAGACCCGGACACGCTGCCTTTTCTGGAAAAAGAACTGGCACGCGGCATCTACCACGGCATCGGTGAATTTCATGTCGACGGCCACGAGATCGACACGCCGGTGATGCGCGGCCTTGCCGCTTTGGCGATCAAGCACGGCTTATGGCTGATGGCGCATTCAGATGCCTCAGCCATCGAGCAGTTGGTCGGTTTCGCGCCGGGCGCACGCATACTCTGGGCCCACACCGGCATGGTCGAGCCTGCGGCCAAAGTAGCCGAATTGCTCGAGCGTTATCCGCGTTTGTACGGCGAGTTGTCCTACCGCTCGGGTGTGGGCAATGGTTTGTCCGAGGAATGGCGGGCACTGCTGCTGCGTTTCCCAGACCGTTTTGTGTACGGTTCTGACACCTGGATACCCTCGCGCTGGAGCCAGGTCGATAACCTGACGCGCGAGGCGCAGGACTGGCTTGCCACGCTGCCGCCTGAGGTGGCGCAAGGGATTGCTTACCGCAACGCGCAGCGCTTGTTCGGCCCACCGGGTTCTGTCGCTCGCGTGCAATGAATCAGCCCGGGCAATAGGCTCACCTCCGGGTGATGCTCGTCACAGACGGGCTCACAGGGGATAACGGCTGATAAAGCCTTGTATCTCTTTGAGCGTTTCCTGCGGTTTTTCTTCAGGGATAAAGTGACCGCATTGGATGGCCTTGCCGCGCACATCGGTGGCCACTTCGCGCCAGTCGGCCAGGCAATCGAAGAGGCGTTCAATCACGCCGTGTTTGCCCCACAAAACCAGCAAGGGCATCTTCAGCTTGCGGCGCTTGTCCAGGCGATCATGTTGCAAATCGATGGTGCCGGCGGCCCGGTAGTCTTCGCAGCCGGCGTGAACAGCCTTGGGGTCGCGGTAGACCCTCACATATTCAGCCAGCGCCTCTTTGGAGAAGGCTGACAAGTCCGGCTTTGATCGCCCGACCATGCCCAGCACGTTGAAAGGCACCAAGCCTTGCAGCATCTTCTCCGGCAGCGGTGCCGGTTGCAGCATCTGGAACCAGTGGTAGTAGGCGGTGGCGAATTGCATGTCCGTGCTCTCGAACATTTTCAAGGTCGGCGAAATGTCCAGCAAGGTCAATGTCTGCACCCGCTCGCCATGGTCTTTGGCGAGCCGGTGCGAAACGCGTGCGCCCCGGTCGTGCCCGACCAGATGAAAGCACTCGTGGCCCAGCTTGGCCATGACTCCCACCATGTCCTGCGCCATGGCGCGCTTGGAGTAATTGGAATGGTCGGGCAGCCCCTTGGGTTTGGACGAGCCGCCGTAACCGCGCAAATCAGCGCACACCACGGTGTAATGCCGGGCAAGCTCGGGCGCGATCTTGTGCCAGCAGGCCATGGTTTGCGGATAACCGTGCAACAACAGCACAGGCTCACCCTGACCGGCGTAGACAGTATTGATCACGGCAGAACCGGTACGTATGCGCTTGTGTGTAAAACCGGGAAATAGGGTCATGGGATATCCAGTGAAAACAGCGGATGGCCTAAGAGGTTTGTGCCGGTGAAAATTTTATGCCACCGCCACGCAGCCTGATTGCCGCAGGCTCTCAATCAGAATGCGGTTCTTTCTTAGTTGCACCTTGCCTGCCGGGCGGCGGTTGAAGGGCTGTTGACGTTTCAGCCCTGCTGTCAAATATCCAGCAGGTCAAAGTGGTAGGTCAGTCTACCCAGCACCGGCAATGACACACTGGTTTTCAAGCCCAGGCTTTTGAAAGCCACCGGGTGGGAGAAATTCGGGCCGCCATACACAAAAGTGTGGAACTCACCGTTCTCGCCGCAGGCGTCCACACCCGGCGGCAGTCTGTCAATGTAAGCCAGGTCAAATTCCCGGCCGACGAAGGAAGCATCCAGAAAACGCGCATCCACACAGACCACGCGCGCTTTGAATCCGGCCGCCAGGAATTCGTGCGCCAGCGTCAAACGGTTTTCCTTCCACAAAGGCAGTTGTACGTGCATGCGCTGGCCGGCACACACTTTTTCCTCCCGGTCACGGTGCGCCTGCAAATCGATATCGCCGAACACCACTTCGCGCGCATCACGCGCATAGGCGGCCTGCAAAGACTGGATGAACTTCGATTCGTAGTCTGTCCAGCCTGAACTGAAAAAACTGCACGGCACACCCAAGGCCTGGGCCTGCAACAAGGCGCGGCTGACACCGTGCGTGCGCCTTCAGGCCGGTTTCGTCCAGCGCCGACAGCAACCCGCTGACCTGTCGGTCTGCCTGGGAGCGATACAAAGCCAGGCATGCGTCCTTGCCGCCGCTCCAACTGACAATCGAAGACATAAGATAAAAACTCCTCCGCAATGAAATGGCCTGAACAATCATAAAGGCTTACTTCGCCGGCTGCGGTATTTATTAACATGACAAACTGCTTGTATTTAATTGGAAAGAGACGCATGAGTACCCTCAAAGCCATAGACCAGCCCGAAGACAACCCGCGCGTCAAAGCCGTGTTTGACGATATCCGACAAACCCGCAACAGCGATTTCATCAACCACATGTGGACTTACCTGGCTTTCGACCCGGAATTGCTGGAGAACACCTGGCGCGAGGTCAAGGCGGTCATGGCCACACCGTCGGCGCTGGACCCGTTGACCAAGGAATTGATTTACATCGCTGTGTCGGTCACCAATGCCTGCGCCTATTGCGTACATTCGCACACAGCCGCGGCCAAAGCCAAGGGCATGACATCCGCCCAGCACGCGGATCTTCTGCGGGTGATTGCGCTGGCGGGTAAAACCAATCAACTTGCCAATGCCATGCAAATGCCGGTGGACAAAGTGTTCAATGCAGACGCGGGATAGGCCTTGAAAACCTATCTCGTCGGCGGCGCAGTGCGCGATGCTTTGCTGGGCATCAGCGGATCTGACCGCGACTGGGTGGTCGTCGGCAGCACTGCAGAGGCCATGGTCAAAGCGGGTTACACGCCGGTGGGTAAGGACTTTCCGGTCTTTTTGCACCCGCAGACGCAAGAGGAATACGCGCTGGCGCGCACCGAGCGCAAGACCGCGCCGGGCTACAAAGGCTTTGTCGTGCACGCCTCGCCTGAGGTGACGCTGGAAGAAGACCTGGCGCGGCGCGACCTTAGCATCAACGCCATCGCCCGGGCCGATGACGGCACGCTGATCGACCCCTATGGCGGACAACTGGACATACAGCACAAAGTGCTGCGCCATGTCACCGCTGCGTTTCGCGAAGACCCGGTGCGCATTCTGCGGGTGGCGCGTTTTGCGGCGCGTTTCCCTGATTTTTCAGTCGCGCCGGCAACGCTTGCGCTGATGCAGGACATGGTCACCGCCGGGGAAGTGAATGCACTGGTCAGTGAGCGCGTCTGGCAGGAATTGTCCAAGGGCTTGATGGCGGCACGGCCTTCGCGCATGTTGCAGGTCTTTCGCGACTGCGGTGCGTTGAAAATGTTGTTGCCTGAGGTCGACCGTTTGTACGGTGTGCCGCAACCGCCCGAGCACCACCCGGAAATCGACACCAGCGTGCACCTGGAGATGGTGCTGGACCAGGCCGCTCAGGTGAATGCGCCGCTGGACGTGCGTTTTGCCGCGCTCTGCCACGACCTGGGCAAAGGCACGGCGGCCGCCGACGAACTGCCGCGTCACATCGGGCACGAGGAACGCAGCGTCAAACTGTTGCGCGGCCTGTGCGAGCGCTGGCGGGTTCCGGTCCATTGCCGCGAACTCGCCGAGGTGGTGGCGCGCGAACACGGCCATGTGCATGCGTCCCAGTCATTGGGCGCAGAGGCTGTCTTGCGTCTGTTGGGAAGGTGCGATGCGCTGCGCCGCCCGGATCGTTTTGCGCTGGTGCTACAAGCCTGTGAATGCGATGCACGCGGCCGCCTGGGTTTGCAGGACCGTGACTACCCGCAATCAGCGCGTTTGCAAGCCCTGTTGAGCGCAGCGCTGTCGATTGACTCGGCGAAGATTTCTGTGCAAGCCATGCAGCAGGGACTCAGCGGCATGGACCTAGGCAAACGCATAGACCACGCCAGGGTCAAAGCCATCGCACAGCAGATGGCGACGGATACTGCCGGCGGCTGATCAGTCATACGGGGATCAGGCTTGCCGCCGTGGCTTACACACGACCGGCCAGGTTCTTCATCAACTGAGTGACGGCCATTACGCGGCGGCTTTGTATGTCCAGCAAATTGCGCTCGGCTGAAAGTGCTGCGGTCTGCGCCGTCACCACATTCAAATAGCTGACCGTACCGGCCGCATATTGCAGCTCGGTGATGCTCAGGTTGCGTCTGGCGGCCAGCACCGCCTGCGACTGCGCCTGTTGTTCCAATTGCAACTGGTAGGCCGCCACCAGGTTGTCCTGCACTTCCTGCAAGCTCTGCAACACTGTTTGCTTATAAGCAATGCCTGCGGCATCTAGGGCGGCCAGGGCATCGGCTTCAACCGCCTTGCGCTGGCCGCCGTCAAACACCTTCAAAGCCATGCTCGGACCCATGGACCACAACAGGTTGGACGCGCTGAACAAAGAAGACAGGTTCTGGCTGCTGTAGCCGGAGGTGGCGGCAAAACTGAAGGTCGGAAAAAACGCCGCCTGTGCCGCACCGGCACTGGCCTGCGCCGACTGGACGCGCTGCTGGGCGGCACGCACATCCGGACGGCGCTGCAACAAGGCTGACGGCACCAGTTCGGGCAATGCAGGTATTTGCGGCAAGGCATCGACAGCGGCCAATTGCAACTCGCCCGGCGCCTGCCCCAGTAACACCGCCAGTGCATGCAGCAATTGAAGGCGGCTGCTGTTGACTGCGATGCGTTGCGCCTGCGTGCTGCCGAGTTGCAACTGGGCCTGGGCCACGTCGGCGGCTGACACCACCCCCGCTTCATAACGGTAACGGGTCAACTGCAAGGCGCGTTCATACGCGGTTTGCGCCTGATTCAAAACACGGGTCTGTTGCTCGGCGTTGCGGATGGCGACATAGGTTTGCACCAGCCCGGCCTGCGCCGACAAACGCGCCAGCGCCAGGTCTTCGCGCCCGGCCTGCAACCCGGCCTTGGCCGCTGTGGCCAGGGCGTCCAAACGGCCCCAGACATCGAGTTCCCAGCTGACCGGTGTGGTCACACTCAGCGTACTGGCGGCGCTGCTGCCGGACGACTTGACGCGGGTGGCGGCAGCCCCGACCGACAGCGAGGGCAACAAGCTGCTTTGGGCACTGGCCAGCGCAGCCTGCGCCTGCCTGACTTTGGCCGACATCAGTTGCACATTCAAATTGCCCTGCTCCATCTGTGCCATTAAGCGGTTGAGCTCGGCGTCGTTGAACAAAGTCCACCATTGCGCATCGATCTCGGCGCCTGCCGTTTGCGTGGCCTGCATCTCGGGCATGGCGGGTGCAGGCGGCAGCTTGGCAGGCTTGAAAAAGTTGGCGCACCCACTCAATGTGATACAGGCGCAAAGCGCTGCACAGGAAAGTCGCCGCTTGGTCATGCCATCTGTCCAGTCATAGGTGGTGGACTATGCCTGTCAGGCGCGCTGACACGGCGGCCCAGCACCAGCGCGCGCAATCGCTCCAGACCGACAAACACAATCGGTGTAGTGTAGAGCGTGAGTAACTGGCTGAGCAGCAGGCCGCCAAGTACCGACAAGCCCAGCGGCTGGCGCATCTCGGCGCCGACCCCGTAAGCCAGCGCCAATGGAATCGCGCCGAGCATGGCTGCCGCCGTGGTCATCAAAATCGGGCGCAAGCGTATTTGCGCAGACAGGTAAATCGATTGACCGGCACTGCGGCCCTGGCGCTGGGTCTGCAAAGCCACATCGATCATCAGGATGGCATTCTTTTTGACAATACCGATCAACAGCAAAACGCCGATCATGGCGATCACACTGAACTCCATGTCAAACAGCATCAGTGTGAGCAAAGCACCCACGCCGGCCGACGGCAGACTGGACAAAATGGTCAGCGGATGCAGCAGGCTTTCATACAACACACCGAGCACCAGATACAGTGTCACCAAAGCAGCGAGCAACAACATAGGCTGGGTTTTCAAGGATTTTTCAAACGCACTGGCGGTACCGGCAAAGCCGCCGCGCACCGACACCGGCAAATGCAGTTGCGCCACGGTGTCGTTGATGGCCTCGGTGGCTTGCGACAGGCTCACGCCCGGTGCCAGGCTGAAGCTGAAGGTATCGGACGGCACGCCGGCGTCGTGCGACACCGACAGCGAGGTACCGCTCATCACCACTTGCGCAATCGCGCGCAAGGGCACGGACTGGCCATTGTCATTGATGAACTGCAAGCTTTCCAGCGATGACGGGTTTTGCAAATGGTCGGCGGCGATTTCAAGCACCAACCGGTACTGGTTGAGCGGGTTGTAAATCGTGCTGACCTGGCGCTGCGAATAGGCATTGGCCAGCGTGTTGTCTATATTGCGCATGGACACGCCAAGGCGGGCGGCCGCATCCCGGTCTATCACCAGCGAGGTTTGCAGGCCCCGGTCCTCGTAATCATTATTGATGTCTTCAAGTTCCTTGAGTTTGGCCATGGCGCGTCGCAACTTAGGCTCCCATTGGCGCAGTTCGGACAATTCATCAGCCTTGATGCTGTATTCAAACTGTGAATCATTGCTGCGAGCGCCTATGCGAAGGTCCTGCACCGGTGTCATGAACAAACGCGCACCCGGATCTTTAGACAACTTGGCGCGCAAACGTTTGACCACTTCATCCGCACTGGCATCGCGTTCACTGCGCGGCTTCAGGGTCATGAACATTTGCGCCGCATTGCGCTGGCTGTTGCCGGTGAAGCCGGTCACGTTCAACACCGCCGGGTCGACCTGCACAATAGCCAGCATGCTATGTAAACGCTGCTGCATGGCCTGGAACGACGAACTCTGGTCGGCGCGTATGTAACCGTTGATGCGCCCGGTGTCCTGATGCGGGAAAAAACCCTTGGGTATGGCGCGGTACAGGCTCACGTTCAAAGCGATCGTGCCTGCCAGCACCAGCCACATCAGCCACTGATGACGCAACACCCAGGCCAGACTGCGGCGGTACCACCTGGCCATGCGCGTTGTACCGCGTTTTTTCCCGGGCGGCGCTGCCTGTGCAGGCAGCAACAGTGCGCACATCATAGGCGTGGTGGTGAGTGACACCAGCAGGGAGATCAGAATCGCTGAGGTCATCACCACGGCGAACTCATGGAACAAGCGACCCAGCACGCCACCCATGAACAGGATCGGTATGAACACGGCCACCAGTGAAATGCTGATGGCGACAACGGTGAAACCGATGTCACGCGTGCCCTGCAACACCGCCTGGCGCAAAAGCATGCCGCGCTCACGCAAACGGGTGATGTGCTCAAGCACCACGATGGCGTCGTCCACCACAAAACCGGTGGCGATCGTCAAGGCCATCAGGCTGAGGTTGTTCAGGCTGAACTTCATCAGGTACATGACCGCACACGTACCCGCCAGAGACAAGGGCACCGCCACCGCCGGTATCAAGGCGGTGCGCCAGCGCTGCAAAAACAAGGCCACCACCAGTATCACCAGACCCATGGAAACGGCCAGGGATTTTTGAATTTCCAACAGCGAAGCGCGAATGGTCGGCGTGCGGTCAGACACCACCTCCATGCTCATGCCGCCGGGCACATCCTTTTGCAGCGACGGCAGCAAACGGCGCACCGCGTTCACCGCCTCAATCACATTCGCACCCGGTTGCTGGTAGAGCACCAGCAGCACCGCCGGTTTGCCTTGGGATATACCGTCAGTGCGAACGTCCTGCATGGCTTCGGTGACCCTGGCCACGTCCTGCACCCGCACCGCGCGGTTGTTCTGGTAGCGGATCACCATGTCTGCGTATTCCGCCGGTGTGCGCGCCTGGTCATTGGCTTCAATCTGCCAGGCCTGGCTGGCGTCTTCCACCACTCCTTTGGGGCGGTGTACGTTACCGGCCACCAGGGTCTGACGCACATCCTCCAAGGCAATGCCATAGGCCGACATGCGCTCGGGTTGTACCGCCACGCGCACCGCAGGCAAGGCACCGCCGCCTATGCTGACCTGGCCGACACCGTCCACCTGCGACAAGCGCTGCACCAGTACTGTGGAGGCCAGGTCAACCATGGACGCGCGGGAATGGCTTTGCGAGGTCAGCGCAATGATGAGCATCGGGCTTTCGGCCGGGTTCACCTTGCGATAAGTGGGCCGCCCCGGCATGCCGGTGGGTAACAAGGTTTGCGCCAGGTTGATGGCACCCTGCACATCGCGCGCCGCGCCGTTGATATCGCGCTCCAGGTCAAATTGCAGGCTGATGCGGGTGCTGCCTTGCGATGACGTGGAGGTCATTTCATTGACGCCGGCAATGCTGCCTAGGGCGCGCTCCAACGGTGTGGCCACGGTCGCCGCCATGGTCTCGGGACTGGCGCCGGGCAGGCTGGCCTGCACCGAGATGGCCGGGTAGTCCAACTGGGGCAACGGGGCCACAGGCAACATGCGGTAAGACAAGACGCCTGCCAGCGCCACGCCCAGACTCAGCAGCGTGGTGGCCACCGGTCGGGCGATGAACACAGCCGACAGATTCATGCGGCGTCAGCGAAAGAACGCGACGGCGTCCAACGCCCCAGCAGCAAGTAAATCACCGGTGTGGTGAACAAGGTCAGCCACTGGCTGACGATCAGCCCGCCGACCAGGGTCACGCCCAGTGGATGGCGCAATTCGCTGCCCACACCGGTACCGAGCATCAGCGGCAGAGCACCGAGCAAGGCGCACATGGTCGTCATCAGTATGGGTCTGAAACGCAGCAAACACGCCTGCTCTATGGCCTGGCGCGGCGACAGTCCCTGGCGGCGTTCGGCGTCGAGCGCGAAGTCGATCATCATAATGGCATTTTTCTTGACGATGCCGATAAGCAGAATAATGCCGATGACGGCAATCAGGCTGATGTCCATGCGCGCCAGCCACAGCGCCAGCAGCGCGCCCAGCGCGGCCGACGGCAAGGTAGACAAAATCGTCACGGGATGTATGTAACTCTCATACAGCACGCCAAGCACGATATACATGGTGACCACCGCTGCCAGCACCAGCCACAGGCTGTGACTGAGCGAGGCCTGAAACGCCAGCGCCGCCCCTTCAAAGCGCGACTCTATGCTGTCGGGCACCTTGTCCTGCTCACGCATTTGCTGCCAGGCCTGGTTAATCGCCGCCACCGCCTCACCCAGCGATGCACCGCCGGCCGACTGGAAGGACAAGGTGACCGCAGGGAACTGGTTGACACGCACCTGGCTGAGCAAAGCAGCACGGTCTTCAATCGAGGCCACGCTGCTGAGCGGCACTTGTACGCCGCCGGCCGCAGGTACGGTCAGCCGGGCCAGCGCTTGCGGGCCCATGCGTTCTTGCGGGCTGACTTCCAGCACCACGCGGTACTGGTTGCTTTGCGTAAAGATGGTCGACACCAGGCGTTGACCGAACGCGTTGTAGAGCGCGTTGTCAATCGCCATCACGCTCACGCCAAACCGGCTGGCCGCGTCCCGGTCTATGCGCACATAGGCCTGCAAACCCTGGTCCTGCCAGTCGCTGGCGACATCGGCCAGCGCCGGGTGTTGCCGCAATTGCGCCAGTAAGCGCTGCGACCACATGCCCAATTCATTGCTGTCGGGGCCGCTCAGCAAAAAACGGTACTGGGTACGCGCGACCCGGTCTTCCAGCGACAAGTCCTGCAGCGGTTGCAGGTACATATGCATGCCGCTGATCCCATTGGCAGACTGCGACAGCCGTTGCAATATGTCGGTCAGCGGCGCATCACGCTGGTGTTTAGGCACCAGGTTCAAGGTCATGCGGCCAGTGTTCAAAGTGGTGTTCGGGCCGTCGACACCGATGAACGAACTCAGGCTTTGCACCGCCGGGTCCTTGAGCAATACCGCAGCGAGCTCCTGCTGTTTTTGCGACATCGCGGCGAACGAGGTCGATTGTGTGGCCTCTGTGATCACCTGTATCGCGCCCGTGTCCTGCAAAGGGAAAAGGCCTTTGGGCATCCAGACATACAAGGCGACGGTCATCAACACGGTCAATACGAACACACCCAGGGTTTGCACAGGCCGGTTCAACACCTGGTGCAAGCCGGAGGCATAGCGGTCGATGGCCCATTGCAGCCAGGTCGGCGTGTGCAAGCTCTCCCGGTTGCCGGATCCCGCTGACGCCGGGCGCAGCACATAGGCGCACATCATGGGCGTGAGGGTCAGCGACACCACGGCCGAAATAAGAATGGCCACTGCCAGCGTGATGGCGAATTCGTGAAACAAACGGCCCACCACATCGCCCATGAACAGCAGGGGAATCAACACCGCCACCAGCGAAAAGGTCAGAGAAATGATGGTGAAACCGATCTGGCGTGCGCCCTCGAGTGCGGCCTGCACCGGACTCAGCGGTTTGAGCGGGTCCTGTAAGTAGCGAGCGATGTTCTCGATCATGACGATGGCGTCATCCACCACAAAACCGGTGGCCACGGTCAAGGCCATGAGTGTCAGGTTGTTGATGGAGAAACCCGCTAGGTACATCACCCCGAAGGTGCCGACCAGCGACAGGGGCACTACCACCGCAGGAATCACCGTCGCAGACGCGCTGCGCAAAAACAAAAAGATGACCATCACCACCAGTGCAACCGACAACAACAATTCGAACTGCACATCGCGCACCGAGGCGCGTATGGTGACGGTGCGGTCGGTCAGCACCTGCACCTGAACGCCCTGCGGCATGGCCTCGCGCAGCAAAGGCAGTTGCTGCTGTATGCGCTCCACGGTGTCGATCACATTGGCGCCGGGCTGGCGCTGAATGTTCACAATGATCGCCGGTTTGTCATTGGCCCAGGCGGCCAGCCGGTTGTTCTCGGGCGCCTGCACAATGCTGGCCACGTCCCCGAGCCGCAGCGGATTGCCTCTGACATAAGCCAGCACCATGCGCTCGTAGTCTTTGGCAGAGCGCAACTGGTCGTTCGCGTCCAGGCTGGAGGCGCGCGCCGCACCGTCCAGATCGCCCTTAGCCATGTTCACATTCGACAGGTTGATGGCGTTGCGCACATCTTCCAGGGATAAACCTGCTGCCGCCAGGGCCTGCGGATTGACCTGCACCCGCACCGCAGGACGCTGCCCGCCGGCGATGCTCACCAGGCCCACGCCGCTGACCTGTGACAAACGCATGGCCAGGCGGTTTTCCACCAGATCGTGGATCAGCGTCATCGGCATGTCGTCGGCGCTGACGGCCAGCGTCATGACGGGCGCATCGGCCGGGTTGACCTTGCTGTAACCCGGCGGCCTGGGTAAATCGACCGGCAGGAAATTGGCGCTGGCATTGATGGCCGCCTGCACCTGCTGCTCGGCCACATCCAGCGGCAATTTCAAAGAAAAACGCAGCGTGATGACAGAGGCGTCGCCCGAGCTGACCGAGGTCATCAGCGCCAGCCCCGGCATTTGTCCGAACTGTCGCTCTAGCGGCGCGGTGACCGAGGCGGTTATCACATCCGGGCTGGCGCCGGGGTACAAGGTCGTGACTTGTATGATCGGGTAATCGACCTGCGGCAGCGACGCCACCGGCAGGAGGCGGTAAGCCAGTGCACCGGTGAGCAACAAAGCCAGCATCAACAGCGACGTGGCCACCGGTCGCAGTATGAATAAGCGCGACAGGTTCATGGCTTGGCGGCTTTCACCACCTCGACCTTGCTGCCTGAGCGCAAACGGTCAGCGCCGTCGGTGACCACGCTGTCGCCTTCTTTCAATTCATCGGCTTTGACGGCCTGCCAATCGCCCTGCACCGACAGCAGCTGCACCGGCACCGATTTGACCGTGCCGTCGTCCAGCACCGCCAGCACAAAATTTTCCTGCGCCCCGCGCTGCACCGAGGCGGTAGGCACAGCCAGCGTGTTTTTCAAGGTGTCGAGCTGCAGTTCAATCTGCGCGAACTGGTTGGGGAACAACTGGCCGTCACGGTTGTCCAGCGCCGCCTTGAGCTTCAAGGTCCCTGTGGCCACATCGATGGCGTTATCGGTGGTGCTGACCCGTCCGTCGGCCAGTTTTTGTTTGCGTTCACGGTCCCAGGCCTGCACCGTCAAAGCCTGGCCGGACTTGAGCTTGCGCATGATCAGCGGCACGTGCATTTCAGGCACCGCAAACACCACCGCCATCGGTTGGGTCTGGGTGATGCTGACCAGTCCGTTGGGGTCAGACGCGCGCACTAGGCTGCCGAGCTCCGCCTGCTTCAAGCCCAGCCGGCCGCTGATAGGCGCGGTCACGCGGGTATAGGACAGCTGCAATCTGGCTGTCTCCACCTGGGCCTGGTCGGCCTGCACCGTGCCCTGCAGCTGAGACACCAGCGCCGCTTGGGTTTCCACCTGCTGGCGCGCGATGGCGTCTTTTTTCAGCAAGTCCTGGTAGCGCTGCAAATCCAATTGTGCGTTCAACAGTTGCGCGTTGTCGCGTGCCAATTGACCCAGCGCCAAGTTGAGTTGCGCCTCGAACGCGCGCGCATCAATTTCAGCGAGCAACTGACCGGATTGAACCTGCTGGCCTTCGGTGAAACGCAACGTCTTGAGCACGCCGTCAACCTGCGAGCGCACCACCGCCGTGTTCATCGCAGTCATGGTGCCCAGCGCCTGCACCGTGATCAGCATGTCCGTGCGTTTGACCAGGGCCGTACTCACCGGTGTGGGCTTGCCGCCGCCCTCGCCCATGTCCTTGTTGCCTGGACGACCACCGCTGTATTTGGATTTGTCAGCGGTTTTGTCTGCGGGCTTGCCGGCAGCGGCATTGCCCCCGGAGGCGTAGCGCTGCCACAGCGTCTGCACATCTGCAAAGCGCCATGCACCGGCAGCCAGCAGCACAATCAGCACGGCCAGGGAAATAAAAAATTTGAAACGCAACTGTCTAGATAAAAGCATAAGTCAGCAAGGCCGTGAAACTGATCAGGCAAGCATATTAACGTTCTCAGAGCACACGGGAGATCAAAGCGCAGACCATGCTCAAAATCAGCGTGGTGGTAAGGGGAAGAAAAAACTCTTTCCCGAATATTTTGAAACGCAAATCCCCGGGCAAGCGCCCGAAGCCCAGCTTACCCAGCCAGGGTGTCGCCCCCTGAATGAGCAGCAACACCAGAAAAACCACCAACACCCAACGAATCATGAGTCAGCCTATAAACGGTGCGACCGGTCGCCTTGCGCAAAACCCAGCGGCTCCCAGGGCGCACCGGCCCCGACAGCCATAACCTTGAAGAGTTCGCCCATCTCATGGTCCTGGATCAGCATCTGCGCCTGCTGACGCTCTGCCACAGAAGCATTCTCCAGCAATCTCAGCAAACCGCTGTTGATGAGGAAATGCGCCTGGCTGGTATAGCCCAGGCAATGCAGGCCGGCGTACTGGGCGGCCAGCGCCATGGCAGTGAAATTGACGTGCGCAGTGATGTCTTTGCGACCGATGTCACTCAACGGGTCGGCGTCGCTGCGGTGGTCCTGGTGGCACATGAGCGTGCCCATGTGTCTTTGCACATGGTAGTACTCGTGCTCAGGGAAGCCGTAATCAATGAAAAACGCCGCGCCTGACTGCAGGCGTTCACCCAGACTCTGCATAAAGGCCCCGGCCTGCGGGTGTATTTCACACAGGTAATCATGCCCGCCCTCAATCACGCACGGCGGCCTGAGGTCTGTCGGCCTGTCCTGCCATACATAGTGTTGCTGCGTTTCATCCCAGGCTACACCGCGTTCATGCCAAAGCGTCTGCACCCGGTTGAGCAGTTTGACCGGCATGGCGTCCAGCACCTCATTGCCGACCACCACAGCATTGATCTGATCCGGCAAGGTATCCAGCCATTGCACTTTATGCAGATACGCATTCAGCGTGTCCGCTTGTTGCTGACGTAAATGCGCAGAAACCTCAACGATGTGATAGCGCTCAAGCTTGTCGCCGGTTGCCAGCAAGAGTTGCAAGGCCAGGCTGCCGTCACCTGCGCCGAATTCCATCACAGACTGCGTGCCGGTGTGCTGCAAAGCCTCTTGCACGCTGCGCGCCAAAGCCCGGCCGAAATACGCCGACAACACCGGCGCGGTCACGAAATCGCTGCCGCCAGAGGGCATGCGGCCTATGGGCCGGCTGCGGACGCTGTAATAACCGCCACCCGGCGCGTAAAGCACCATCGCCATGAAACGGTCAAACGACAACCAGCCGCCCTCTGCCCACAAGCGAGCCTGCAACAAGCGGTGTAACTCTGTCGCTAAACTCAGAGGCTGTTCATTCATTTCCCGCATTGTCCTTCATGTCCTCTGCTGTCTCTGTTCAAACTGTCCCGACGGTGCTGGTCACCGGCGCCGGCAAACGCCTGGGCCGCGCGATTGCACTCGGGCTGGCCGCAGCGGGTTGGCGGGTTGCCGTGCATTTCAGGGAATCGCTCACCCAGGCGCAAGAAACCGCGAGCGCATGTGCGCAGCTGTGCGCCGGGGCGCAATGCTTTGCCGCCGACCTGGCGGACGAAGCCCAAACCCGCGCTTTACTGCCTGCGGTGATTGACAGCATGGGCCATGTGGATGCGCTGGTCAACAGCGCCGCCCTGTTTGAACACGACAGCGCCGACAGCTTCGCTTACACCACATTGCAAAAGCACATGCAGGTCAATACCGCTGCCGCCATCGTGCTGGCGCAACAACTTCATGTGCATATGACTGCCCGGCAATCAACGGGTGCAGTGGTGAATATGCTGGACCAGAAACTGTGGAACCTGAGCCCTGATTTTTTCAGCTACACGCTCAGCAAAGCCGCCCTGGAAACCGCCAACACCCTGCTCGCCAAGGCCTTGTCGCCGGCCTTGCGGGTGATCGGTATCGCGCCCGGACTGACACTGACCAGCCACATGCTGAGCGACGAGAAATTCGAACAACTGCACACTCTCTCACCGCTGGGCCGCTCTTCAAGCGTAGACGACGTGGTGGCCACCGTCTTGTTTGCTTTGAGCAACCGCTCGATCACCGGCACCACACTGCTGGTCGACGGCGGCCAGCACCTGATTCCTTTTGAACGCGATTTTTCGCTGATGTGACATGACAACACCTGTACACGGTCACCGCACCCTTTCGCTGTCCGGACTGCGGTTCAAAGCGAACTTAGGGATACTGCCGCATGAAATCAATACGCCGCAGCCGATACAAGTAGACGCCGAACTCAATCTCGGCCCGCTGGACCTGCTACCCAGCGACGACGACATCAGCCATGTGCTCGATTACCGCAAATTCAGGCAAATCATCATCAACGAGTGCACAGCCGAGCATGTCAATTTGCTGGAGACATTGATCGGTAAGTTGTCGCACCGTTTGATGCAGTTGCCGGGCGTCATTGGCGTACGGGTGAAAATCGCAAAATTGGAAATTTTTGATGATTGTGAAATGGCAATCCGCATGGAGGCAGGCCAATGGTGACGACAACGATAGAACGCGAAACCCAGAAACTGGGAAAAAGGCTGTGCCGCCAGGTGGGCGAAGCCATCGTACAGTTCAATATGATCGAGGAAGGCGACAAGGTCATGGTGTGTCTTTCCGGCGGCAAGGACAGCTACAGCATGCTCGATATTTTGCTGAAGATGCAAATGCGCGCACCGATTGATTTCGAGATCATTGCGGTCAACCTGGACCAGAAGCAACCCGGCTTTCCGGCCCATGTGCTGCCCGAGTACTTGACCCGCATCGGTGTGCCGTTTCGCATCGAAAACCAGGACACGTATTCCATCGTCAAGGAGAAGATCGCGCCCGGCAAAACCATGTGCAGCCTGTGCAGCCGTTTGCGTCGCGGCATCCTGTACCGCGTGGCCGATGAAATCGGCGCGACCAAAATCGCCCTAGGCCATCACCGCGACGATATTTTGCAAACCTTGTTTCTGAACATGTTTTTCGGCGGCCGGCTCAAGAGCATGCCGCCGAAATTGATGAGCGATACCGGCCGTCATATCGTCATCCGGCCGCTGGCTTTTGTGGCCGAGCGCGACCTGGCGCGCTGGGCGGCGCACCGCGAATTCCCCATCATTCCGTGCACGCTGTGCGGTAGCCAGGACGGCTTGCAGCGCCAACAGGTCGGCGACATGCTGTGCGAATGGGAAAAGAAATACCCGGGACGCTTAGACAATATGTTCAACGCCTTGCAACACACCGTCCCTTCGCATTTGCTCGACCCCAAGCTGTTCGACTTCAAAGGCATGAAGACCACCGGCGTGCCGCAAGAGGATGGCGATATCGCGTTTGACATGGAGACGTTTGCCATGCCCACACTCCCCGGCATACAAACCATTGCGGTGTAGACCTGTGTTTCGTCCATAAAAAAAGCGGCCCGCAGGCCGCTTTTTTTCATCGCAAAAACATTAATGCTTTTTGTAAGCCACAACCCTCTGATGCTGTTCGCCTAGGCCTTCAATGCCCAATGACATGGTGTCACCGGCTTTCAAAAACACAGGGGCGGGCTTGCCGTTTTTCTTCATGCCCATGCCGACGCCCGGAGGCGTGCCGGTGGTGATCACGTCACCCGGCATCAGGGTCATGAATTCGCTGACATAGCTCACCAGCTTGGCGACATTGAACACCATGGTTTTGGTGTTGCCGG
>SHXP01000016.1 GCA_009693225.1 Limnohabitans sp.
GCGTGCTGCGCTAAGCTTCGCACGCTGGTACAGGCACAGGGAAGTAAATGACAGCAAACCAAGTCGGGCTCCTAAAAGCCCTTTTTAAGCAACCGACTGGCCCCCTTTTACTCCGCCACACTGGTATCCAATTCGCCGCCATTCACACTGGAATAACGGAAAATGATCAATTACGCTAATATCAGTAGTGTCCGGTTAAAAAGTGAACAAATTCAACTGGTTAGAGCTGATCGGTATTTCTGGGATTGTGGCGTCGGGCTGCAAGGCGCATGAAATATGGGTTTTCTCGAAAATAGACACGAAAGTATCTGTAGCAATGTGTAGAGCGAGGCATTCAATTGAAGTTCTTTCTTGACGATGGCAATGAGCACGTAGGTGGACACGGCGCACCAGATTTGCGTCTTCACCGCGTTCTCGCTCGTGCCCAGGAATCTCTTTATCCGAAGATGCTGCTTGATCCACTTGAAGAACAACTCGACTTGCCAGCGATTCTTGTACAAGGCTGCAATGGTCAACGGTGGCAGGCTGGTATTGTTGGTCAGGAATACCAGCGTCTTGCCCGATTCGGGATCCTTGAAACGGATACGGCGCAGTTGCTCGGGGTAGTCCTTGGAGATGTAGAAGCCGTTCAGGGCAATGGTCTGGTCGCAAATCACTCCCGTGTCTCGTTGTGTCGGTGCCGAATACACCCTGCGTGCATCCATGCCCCGCTTGGCGCGGGTGACAAAGAAGGCGCCGGCCTGATGCATCTTGTACATCCGAGCGAAATCCAGATAGCCCCGGTCCATCACGTAGAAGGCCCCCGCCTCGACGGGCAAAAAGTCCAATACATTGACCTCGTGCATCTTGCCGTCGCTGATGTGAATGAAAGCGGGAATGGAGCCGCGCAGGTCCAGCAGCGTATGCATCTTCACGGTCGCTTTGGTGGTGCGAAACGGCGCCCAAGAAAACAGACTCAGGCACAAGTCGATGGTGGTGGCGTCCAGGGCGTAGACGGTGGCATCCAGGTCGATGTTGAGCGAGTCTTTGGAGTAGAGACTCCTGGCACGCTGAATCAGGCGCATCGACAGCGCGTGATAGATGCGCCAGTCCCGAAGGTTCAGTGCATCGGCCAGCGTCGAGCGTGCTGGAATGCCCCTCATCCCCATGTGAAACAACTTGGCTTGATTGGCTGTGAGGCAGACCTCGATGTCGCGCAGGGATTCGCGCCAGGTCAATTGCGCAAAGGCCATGACGCGAAACAGATCGGCACAACTGAGCGTTCGTACACCGGCATCGCCGCCATGGCGATCGATGATGCGACCAAACGTCTTCCATGGAACGTACTCCATGACTTGTGCAAACAGAGTTTTGCCCATGTTCATGCATCTCCCCAGGTTGTTCAAACCGAGAAGCATCGCAAATGTGCAAACTGAAATTCAAATCGTGGACACCCATGAAGCCCTTGAAACCCTCGTCGTTATTGGCTTGCATGCCTTTGACTAACATTTAAACCGGACACTACTGTTAAAATATTTAAATTAATAGGATAAGTTTATTTTTTATAATTTAATGAATTTTACTTGCTATTTCTTTGTACCTATGCATTGTTTAACCTGTCTTCACCGGCTGTTCATGTTGATGCTTGCCGCTGGCATCAGCGCATGCTCCACCACCAGCACCCTGCCGACGGCGGTGGACGTGGATCGCAAACAAAATCTGGTGGTGCCGCAAAGCGCATCAGATGTCGTCAGCAAGGTCATGAGCAGTGTCCAACGCTCGATTTATCAGGCACAAGGTCTGCTGAACAATCAGACGGTGAAATACTAGGACCGGCGGGTGCAGGACATCTTTAACCGGCTCATCAGGCATGTGGACGCCATCAGTCCTGAAGCTTCCAAGTGGTCATGGGAAATTCATGTGGTGGACCGGGGCATTGACAATGCCTTAACGGTCGGCGCAGGCAAAGTCATGGTCTACCGGGGTTTGATAGAGCACCTGGCCCTCAGTGAAGACGAACTGGCATTTATCGTTGCCCACGAAATAGGGCACAACCTCAGGCTGCATGCGCGCGAAACCCTGAGCAATATCCTTCCGATTTATGCCGCTGGCGTGGGTTTAAGCCAGGCCCTGACACCCTGGAGCAGCGCCATGATCATGGACTACGGTGTGGCAAAAACCATGTCGCGCAGCCAAGAAGTAGAGGCCGATCGCATCGGACTCGAACTCATGGCGCGCGCAGGCTTCAATCCTTCCGCTGCACCGAACACTTTTGTGAAGTTTTATGAAGAAGAGGCCATGAAACGGGACGCTCTGGCTTAAAAAAAAATTATTCCGTGCATCACCTACCTGCGGACACATCCCTTGTCTGAAGACCGTGAATCCGATGTCAAACAGCAGACAGAAAAAATCAACAGTATTTATGCATTGAGCGACAAATACATCGCTGCTGACAAACCCTTGAGCAATAAAACCGGCGTCAATCTTGACTACATCGACGATTATGAAAAGCTGTATCTGATCGGACGCATTGCGTCTGAGACCGTGATCACGCGTTTATTGCACGCCAACGAGAACATCAGCTTCGGCACGGATCTGGGTTACGGCTGGATGCTCAAACGCACCGAACAAGGAGGGCTCAACCTGCACGCCGGTCTGTCCTGGTTCCATGGAGACCCGCAAATCAAGGGCAATTTCGGCGGCGCATTCACCGAGCTTGGCTGGGTATTCAATCCGCAATGGCAGGTTTACAGCCGTTTTGTGTCTGCGCAAGACATGGACAACAGCGTACGGGAAAAACAAAAATTTGCAGCCGGTTTGCGCTGGGGCAATTTCTCCGAGGGCCACCTGTACCTGGAAGCCGGCCAGGGCCGAGCCCGGTTCAACAGCGGCGGGCCCTGGAAAAACAATTATCTGCTTGAGTTAGGCTACGCCTTTAACTTTGGTTTGTTTTAGCCATGCAAGCCATCGGGCAAAGCGCCACCGGGCAACTGTAGGCCTTGCCTGCTCGGCTATGCTTTCACGGTGAGCCTGCCAACACCTTCATTGACCCGCCGTATCGCCCACCTCGACATGGATGCTTTTTACGCATCGGTCGAGTTGCTGCGTTATCCGCAACTCAAGGGATTGCCGGTTGTCATAGGGGGTGGCAGACGGCGCGAAGACGATCTGCTGGCACGCATGCGCATCGCACAACCTGAACGGGAATGGACCGCAGAACACCTGGCGGAGATTCCGGTCGGCATGTTTGCGCGCATCAGCGGCTACAGCGGACGCGGCGTCATCACCACCGCCACCTACGCCGCCAGAGCCTTCGGTGTCGGCTCGGCCATGGGCGTGATGAAGGCCGCGCAGTTGTGCCCGCAGGCGATTTTGCTTCCGGTGGATTTCGAGCAATACCGCCACTATTCGCGTATTTTTAAAAGCATTGTTCGCGAGATCACCCCGGTGGTGGAAGACCGGGGGGTGGATGAAATCTACATAGATTTCACGCAGGTGCCGGGCGGGCAGCGTGAAGGCGGGCGTGTGCTGGCGCGTCTGATTCAAAAATCCATCACCGATACCACGGGTCTGACCTGCTCCATCGGCGTGGCACCCAACAAACTGCTGGCGAAAATGGCCAGCGAACTGAACAAGCCCAACGGTATTTCCATTTTGAAGCCCGAAGATTTGCAGGAAAAAATCTGGCCCCTGCTTTGCAGAAAAATCAACGGCATCGGCCCCAAGGCAGACGCCAGATTACAGGCCCACGGCATTCACACCATCGGCGAGCTCACCTTGCGCGAGCAAGCGTGGTTGATGGAACATTTCGGCAAATCCTATGGCGCCTGGTTGCACCAGGCGGCCCGCGGTCTGGACGAGCGCCCGGTAGTGACCGAGTCAGAGCCTGTATCCATGAGCAGAGAAACCACATTTGAAAAAGACCTGCATGTGCTGCACGACAAGGCCGCGCTGGGTGAGATCTTCACGCGACTGTGCCAGCAGGTCGCCGCCGACCTGCAACGCAAAGGCTATGTCGGCAAAACCATAGGTATCAAACTGCGCTTTAACAATTTCCAGAGCGTAACGCGCGACAGCACGCTGGATATGTATACATCTGACGCCAAAGCCATCAGGCAGGCAGCCGGGCTGTGCCTCAAGCGCATCGACTTCAAACGCCGTATACGATTGCTGGGCGTGCGCGTCGGCTCGCTGGTGAAAGCCGGCTGCGAACCTTCCTTGAATCCCTCTATTGCACAATCATCAACATCTGTGCTTTGCGTGCAAGAAGCCGCTCCGTTGAAAGACCCTCCCCATGAACAAGCTGACCTGTTTTGAGCTGACCACAGAAAAACACATTGCCCATCTGGTGTTGAACCGGCCGGATCGATTGAATGCAATCGATATGAGCCTGTGGCGCGAGCTCGATGAGGTGCTGCAGCAGCTGCACCAGAGCAACCAGGCGCGCGTGCTGGTTATCAGCAGCACAGGCAAACATTTCAGTGCTGGCATGTCGCTCGATGCCTTCGGCGCTTCGGTGAGCATGGACGATCAAAGCGCTGAAGGCCGCGCCGCCATCTTCGACATGCTCAGCGGCTTGCAGGCCACTTTCACTCGCATGGAGACTTTGCGCATTCCTGTCATCGTCGCCATTCAAGGCGGCTGTATAGGCGGTGCGGTAGACATGGTGACTGCAACCTGTTTGCGCTATGCCAGTGCGGATGCTTTCTTTTGCATTCAGGAAATCAATGTCGGCATGGTCGCCGATGTCGGCACCTTGCAGCGCCTGCCCAAACTCATGCCGATGGCTGTGGTCAAAGAACTCGCCTACACCGGGCGACGCCGGCCGGCTGACAAGGCTTTGCAATACGGTCTGGTCAACGAAGTGCTGCCGGACGCTGCGGCTGCATTGGCAGCCGCGATGAAAGCCGCAACAGAGATTGCCGCCAAACCACCGGTGGCCATCTGGGGCACCAAGCAGGCGCTGAATTACGCACGCGACCACAGCGTAGACGACGTATTAAAGCAGATTTCCTGGCTACAAAGCGGCATCTGGAGCAACCGGCATGTCCAGGAAGCCATCCGTGCCTTTCAGGAAAAACAAGCGGCCAGCTTCCCTGATCTTGCTCCCTTGAAAACATTCAAAGATGTCGCTTAGACCTTATTGCCTAGCGGTTCGAATCTGTACCGGCATGGGCTGCGGATGGCTGCTGCGCCAGGGATTGATATCCACACCGCCGCGCCGGGTGTAGCGGGCCTGCACACTCAGCTTGGCGGGTTTGCAACGGGTCAAGATGTCCATGTAAATGCGCTCTACGCAGTGTTCGTGAAATTCGTTATGGTTGCGGAAACTCACGATGTATTGCAGCAAACCGGCCTGATCAATTTGCGGACCGCTGTAACTGACACTGACGCTGCCCCAGTCGGGCTGACCGGTGACCAGACAATTGCTTTTGAGCAAATGGCTGGTCAGGGTTTCTGTCACCGGTTGTTCATGCGTCGCAGCGCTGAGCAATTCAGGTGCAGGCTGGTAATGACTGCAATCCAGATCCAAGCGGTCCAGATTCACACCCGGCATCTCAAGTATTTTTTCAGCACCGAATTGCTCCGACGTCAGCAATTGCACTCCGATGCCTGCCTGGACGACGCCGCCATGCCAGACCGCGGCGCTCAGGTCCTGCTGCATGGTGGTTTTCACTTCGCCCAAGGAAGAAAATCGTGTGTTGTTAAAACTGTTGAGGTAAAGCTTGAGCGATTTGCTTTCCACCAGATGCGTGCTTTCACACGGAACAATCAGCCGGCCCATGGCGATTTGCGGTTTGCCGCGCAGGTTCAGCCAGCTGAGTTCGTAAACCGTCCAGACATCGGCGCCCAGAAACAAGGGCCGGCCGGTGATGCTGATTTCTGCACGTTGCGCAGCGCGTGGCAGAGGATAGAGGAATGAAGCATCGTATTGGTCTGCATAGCCGGTCGCTTTTCCTAACAGCGATTGATCAGGTGAATTCATAAGGGCGTGTGTGCTTGCAGAAAAGGCAATAAGCGAGCTGTCAATTGCTCGACAGCGCCTGTCGGGAAATCATGGCCCATGCCTTCTATGCCGAACAATTTGGCACCCGGTATACGGGCCGCTGTATCTTGCGCGCAGGCATAGGGAATCAAGGGATCAGCCGTGCCGTGTATCAACAGTGTAGGCGCCGTGATCCGGGGCAGCAAACGCCAGCGGTCGCGATCCGCCATGGTCGCCAGCATTTGGCGGTAACTGCCCGCTGGCCGCTCGCTGCGTTTGAGTGAATCGTCAACCAGTTGTTCCTGCGCACCTTCGGGATGCACAAAGCCGGGTCCGGCCAGGGCTTTGACAAACCGCAGGGCTTGCTCCCGCACTGCCGCTGTGCCGGGTTTGGCCGGCGGCGACATCAGCACGCGCCGCATGGCAGGGTTCGGGCCCGGCAGGCCTTTGGCTGAGCTGGTGCTCATGATGCTGGTCAGACTGAGTACACGTTCGGCTGCGGTCACGCATAAACGCTGGGCAATCATGCCGCCCATGCTGACCCCGACCAGGTGCGCCTGCGGCAATTGCAAATGGTCCATCACGCCCAATGCGTCGCAAGCCATGTCCTGAATGGAATAAGGGGATGTGGTTTGAAGTCCGAGCTTTTGTTTCAACATGAACCACAGAATATGAGGTGTTCCCAGATGGTCCAGCGACTCAGACAAGCCGTTGTCCCGGTTGTCAAAACGAATCACACGGTAACCGGCCTGGTGCAACTGCTGCAACATGGTGTCCGGCCAGACGATGAGTTGCATGGACATGCCGGCAATCAGCAACACCGCCGGCCGCTCGCGTTCGCCTGTGTCTTCCACTCCCAGGCGCAAATTGTTGATGTAGATTTGCATGGGTCTGCCTATTCAGCGACACGGCGGCGAAAAACGAGCGAGTCTTCACCGGACACGTCGGCGGCGAATGCATAGCCTTCCAGGTTGAAGGCCTGCAATGCCGCAGGCGTTTTCGCCTGTTGCTGAATGGCAAAGCGGGCCATCAAGCCGCGTGCACGTTTGGCAAAAAAACTGATGATCTTGTACTGACCGTTTTTATGGTCCTGGAACACGCATTCGATAACACGCGCCTGCAATGCCTTGCGGTCCACCGACTTGAAATACTCCTGAGAGGCGAGGTTCACGATGACCGGTTCTTTGTGTGCGGACAATTGTGTATTGAGGTATTGTGCAATCTGTGCGCCCCAGAACTGATAAAGGTTATCGCTTTTACCGTGCTTGAGCGAGGTGCCCATCTCCAGGCGGTAGGGTTGCATCAGATCCAGCGGGCGCAAAACGCCGTACAGGCCGCTGAGAATCGCCACATGGTTCTGCGCCCATTGCAAGTCCCCGGATTTGAGGTTTTTTGCATCCAGACCTTCGTACACATCGCCGTTGAACGCCAGCACCGCCGGTCTGGCATTTTTCTCAGTGAACTGCGGTGACCAGGCCTTGTAACGCTCAGCATTGAGCCTGGCAAGGGTCTCGCTCAAGTCCATCAGCTCGGCGATTTGTTGAGGGCTTTTCTTTTTGAGAGTGGCAATCAGTTCGCTCGATTGCGCTACAAACTGCGGCTGGCTGGCGGTCACCGCCGGCAGCGGTGACTCGTAGTCAAGAGATTTGGCAGGTGATAAAAGAAAGAGCATTCCGCTATTATTTCAAATCCCCGGCCAGGGATGCCAAAGCCTGATCGGCGATGTGCGTGTGTGCCGGGTAATTGGTATGGTCGCAGCCCAGCTTGACAGCCGCGCCGGCCTGAATGGCGGCCTTGGTGGCCGCGTCAAACTCGAAACGTACGAAGTGCACAGCCGAGGTTTTTTCATCGTTTTCTCGGTCCAGGTCTTCATCGGCAATCGCGTAGACACGCGCGTGGCCTTCGACCTCGATGAACATGCGGTCTTCCACCCCGATGAGTCGCGCAAGCTCGCGCTTGCGCTCATTCACATCCGGGTACTCGATCAACATGGTGGCTTTCCAGTTGCTGCCGTCCGGCAACAGCGGCGCATAAGCGTCGATCTCCTGTTGTATGCCTTCTTCTTCAAAGATCTTTTCAATGCGCAGCATTTCCTGGATCTGGTAGCGGATCGTCATCTCGCTTTCAAACTGCAAGGTGATGTGCTCTCCCAGGTGCACCGAGCGCAGTTTGCGGTGCGCCAGCACCTGAGCTTTGTGGGTCTTGCGGAATTTGCTGTAAGCCTCCAGGCTCATGAGGTTGTCAGCAGTGATATGTCCGGTGATTTGCATTTTTTTCTCTTGATGGTGTCAAACTGCGGGTGCGAAGGATACAAATTACTTCAAACCATAGGCTTTGGCAACCAGGCTGATCGGGTGCTGCAACTCGGGCACCGCCTGACCGTTGGCTTCAAAGCCCTGGGCGATGTGGTGACCGCCCAGCGGGCAGTCCGAACTGATGTAGTCGGGTTTGCTGCCGTCCTTCATGGTCGCCATGGCCTTGACCACCGGCTTGCCGATTTTCATGGCGTAGGCATGCGTGGCCTTTTTCACGCCATAGGTACCGGCATGACCCGAGCAGCGCTCCACCGTGTTGATGGTGGTGTCAGGCACCATCTTGAGCATCTCTTCGGTTTTTCTGCCGATTTTCTGCACCCGGCCATGACACGGGATCTGGTAGCTGACATTGCCCAGGCTTTGCGGAAACTCTGTTTTCAGCAAGCCGTCGCGTTTGCGCGCCATCAGGTATTCGAACGGGTCCCATATGTGTTCTTTGACGAGTTGCGTCTCGGCGTCATCCGGGTACATCAAGGGCAGTTCCTGTTTGAACATCAAGGTGCAGGATGGGATGGCGCTCAAAATCGCGTAGCCTTGTCGGGCGTATTCGGCCAAAACAGGCATGTTGATTTTTTTGTTCTCATCCACCAATTGCAGATCGCCGAGTTCCAGTTTGGGCATGCCGCAGCACTTTTCTTTGGACACGAGTTCATAGGGTATGTCGTTGTGGTCCAGGATTTTCAACAAATCCTTGCCGATGCCGGGTTCGTTGTAATTCACATAGCAGGTAGCGTAAATCACCACCTTGCCCGGCGTTTTCTCGCCGTTAACCACTTTTTTAGCCTTGGCCTTGGGCGCAGACGAACGAAATTTCTTGCCGGCCAGTTCAGGCAGCCAGGCATTTTTATCAACCCCCAATGCGGACTCCATCACCGAACGCGCCATGGCGGTTTTGTTGATCGTGTTGACCGTCTGCACCACGACGGGAATACCGGCGAACTGGCCGTGCACATCGGTGGAAGCGAGAAATTTTTCGCCGGCGCTGACATCACCTTTTTTGAACTTGATCGCCTTGGCGCGCAACATGGTGTGCGGGAAGTCCAGGTTCCATTCGTGCGGCGGGACATAAGGGCATTTGGTCAGGTAACACAGGTCGCATAAATAGCACTGGTCGACCACTTTCCAGTAGTCCTGCTTATTGACACCATCCAGTTCCATGGTCGGACTTTCATCGACCAGGTCGAACAAGGCGGGGAACGAGCCGCACAGGCTGACGCAGCGACGGCAACCGTGACAGATATCGAAAATACGCTCCATCTCGGTGAGGCAGGCCTCTTCGTTGTAGAAATCCGGGTTCAGCCAGTCTAGGGGGTGGCGTGTCGGTGCTTCAAGACTGCCTTCGCGAGCCATGTGAGTGTCCTTGTGTGTACGGGAGTATGTGGTTCAGGGCGCTGTCGATGACAGCTTGCAGTCCGGTATTCATGGAAAGGCGCTGCCTTGAACAAGACAACGCCCTGCGCTCAATGCTGGAACAGGTTCAATCGACGAGTTCAGCCAAAGCCTTAGCATAGCGGTTGGCGTGTGAGCGCTCAGCCTTGGCCAGGGTTTCAAACCAGTCGGCGATTTCGTCGTGGCCTTCTTCGCGAGCGGTTTTGGCCATACCGGGATACATGTCGGTGTACTCGTGGGTTTCGCCGGCAACCGCTGCTTTCAGGTTGTCGCGGGTAGCGCCGATGGGCAGGCCGGTGGCCGGGTCACCGCATTCCTCGAGCCACTCGAGGTGACCGTGGGCGTGTCCGGTTTCGCCTTCGGCCGTGGAGCGGAACAGCGCTGCCACATCATTCTGGCCTTCAATATCGGCTTTGTTTGCGAAATACAGGTAACGGCGGTTGGCCTGTGACTCGCCTGCGAAGGCGGCCTTCAGGTTTTCTTCCGTCTTAGAGCCTTTGAGAGCTGACATGAGGAATCTCCTATGGTTGATGAAAATGCTCCGGCTAAATAAGCCAAAGTCAGGCCATAGGTTAGCCCGTTAACTGCACAAGTCCAATGACTTGTTTCTATCCCCAGAATTGATGCAGACTATCGAAAGATAAGTATGCGCACAATTCACTAAACACATTTATGAGCTATTTAATACTAATATGAGCCTGCAAGCGCAAGCTTGCGACCATACTTGCAACTGCTTGATTGACATCATATTTCCCGGGGGATTTTCCCTGAGTCCTCCAGTAAACTGGATATATTCTGAGGAAACCCTTCCATGACTGACCAGAGCCCGCTGCCGGCACCTGCCAAAGTTTTACAACTGCACCATTACGCCTACCGCGCCAGAGACGCGGAGGAAACCCGGCACTTCTACGAAGATATCCTGAGTTTACCGCTGTATCACATGATTCAAAACGACCATGTGCCCAGCACCGGCGAATACTGCCCGTACACGCATTTCTTTTTCCGCTTGCAGGACGGTTCTTTCATTGCTTTCTTCGACCTCGGCGACGACACCGCCGCCCTGCCCTCGCCCAATACCCCAGCCTGGGTGAACCATATTGCCCTCAGCGTCGAAAACATTCAGGCGCTGGAAGACAGCAAGGAGCGGTTGCAGGCCCATGGTGTTGATGTGCTGGGTATCACCGATCACCGGATTTTCAAAAGCATTTATTTTTTCGACCCTAACGGCATCCGTTTGGAGCTCTGTGCACAGGTGGCGCCGCCTGAGCAAATGCACCGCGAGAGTCTAGATGTCCGCGCGCAACTCGATGCCTGGACAAAACAAAAACGTGAACGCAATCAGCAACGTGGCTAAATTCAACACCGCGCTGACATACGCGCTGCCTGAATATGCTGTCACGGCGCCCGCCGACATCAACAGCGGGAAAGTCAACAAGCACCCGATCGTCATCGTTGGCGCAGGTTTGAGCGGCCTGACGCTGGCGTGCAAACTGGCGCACCTGGGCGTGCCAGCCGTGTTACTGGACGAAGACAATACCGTTGGCGTTAAAGGCGCGTCATCCCGCGGCATTTGCTATACCCAGCAGTCATTGGAAATATTCGCGCGACTGGGTATTTACGACCGTATCGCAACCAAAGGCGTGGCCTGGCAGGTCGGACGCACTTTCGCCGGTGATGACGAGGTGTTCTCTTTTGATTTGCGTGAACGCAGTCAGTTCTCCAGCAGCAGCCAGCCGCCATTCATAAATATCCAGCAGTTTTATATAGAGATGTTTCTGGTGGACCGCATTGTTGAACTCAATAAGCTCAAGCCATTGATAGACCTGCGCTGGTGCAACAAAGTCATTGGGTTTTCGCAAAACAAGGAAGAAGCCACACTCCAGGTGCAAACACCTACAGGCAACTATGACACACAGGCAAGCCATTTGATAGATGCCAGTGGCACCCACACCCCATTCCACGGCTGGGTCGGAGCGACCATGGACAGCAAACGCGGAGACGACCGCTGGTGTATCGCTGATGTGCGTTTCAAACACACTCCCCCGGCCGAACGTCACACCTGGATAGAAGCGCCGTTCAACGATAATCGTGCAGTCTGGCAGCACCTCATGGGCGATGATGTCTGGCGCATCGATTACCAGATGGCACCCGATGCAGACCCGGCCTGTGTCAGCCGTGAAGACGTGGTGCGCGAACGTCTGGCCGGACAATTCGGTGCTGATGTGCAATGCGAGCTTGTCTGGGTGGGGCCCTATGCCTACAAATCCCAATGTCTGCACAGCTTGCAGCACGGCCGCGTATTTTTCATAGGCGATACCGCCAAAGTGGTCAGTCCTTTCGGTGCACGCGGCGGCAATACCGGTATTGCGGATGCAGACAACCTGGCCTGGAAACTTGCTTGTGTTGTGCGCGGTCAGGCATCCGCCGCCTTGTTACATAGTTACAACCAGGAACGCTTGCAGGCGGCGCAACGCAATGTAGCGGTCACCAACCGCACCGCGCGTTACCTGCGTGCGCCTGCCGGCATGGAGCGCGTATTCCGCAGCGCCACCATCGGACTGGCCAAAGCGCATGCATTCGCCAGAGCCTTGATCAACACGGGCCGTATGGCCGAAGCGAATTCATACCCTGTTTCTGATATCTGCAGCAGCGAAGGCGGCTTCATGGTGCCCAACGCTGTGATTCATTTCAACGAGACTCAATGGGGCTGTCTGGCGGACCTGCTGCAATGGGCAAACGGGCGCCTGCTGTTGCTGGTTTTCGGGGAGCTCGGCCGCAAAGACATGGCCAGACTTCAATCCCTGAGCGCGCCGGCCCCGGTGAATATGGTGCAGGTGGTTCATAAAAAACGCGCACAAGCGACTGAGCACGTGATCGACACACATAAAACCCTTAGACGCGCTTGTCATGCGGAAAAAGCACAATGGGCACTGTTGCGTCCGGATGCGTACCTGGCAGCCAAAGGCAAGGCGCTGAACGCACAACTGGTCAAGGCCCTGGCATCTGCGCTGGCCTTGCATTGACAATTTACACACAGGAAGTGATCTTGAGTGCCCGTTTGAAAATCGATTTTGTGTCTGATGTGGCCTGCCCCTGGTGTGCTGTCGGCCTGGGCGCCCTAGAGCAGGCGCTCGATGAGTTGCAAAACGAAATAACCGCAGACCTGCACTTTCAACCGTTTGAACTGAACCCGGACATGCCGCCGGGCGGCGAAGACCTAGTCGAGCATCTGGGCAAGAAGTACGGTTCCACTGCCGAGCAGCAGTCACAGATGTACCAGAACATCAAAGCGCGCGGCGCAGAGGTGGGTTTTGCGTTTCACCCGGTCGGACGCGGACGCATCTTCAATACCTTTGATGCCCATCGTTTGCTGCACTGGGCCGATGTCACTGGTGGTACTGATACACAGCGGCGTTTGAAAAAAGCTTTGCTCAACGCCTACCAGGGACGCGGGGAGGTGATCGACTCCCACGACGTGCTGCTCAATATCGTCCAGGCTGAAGGAATGGATGTGGAAACTGCAATGGAGATTTTGCAAAGCGGTACCTATGCCGAAGATGTGCGCGCCAGGGAACATTTCTACACCAGTGCCGGGATTCATTCGGTACCTGCTGTCATCATCAATGACAAGCATTTGATATCCGGCGGTCAACCGGCCGAGGTATTTGCCAATGCCTTGAGGCAGATTGCCGCCGGGGCCTGAAGGCATTTGTATTTTCAAGCCGGCGCTTGAATCTGCTCCGCCGCAAGCCACTCGCTAAAATGGCCATTTCCATTTGATATTCACAAACCGGCGTTTACCCGGTTTGTTCATGCGAAACACTTATGACCAGCCCCAGCGCACAACCCAGCTTACACAGCCTGTCCAAATCTTTTGAACCAGCCGCTCTTGAAGCCCATTGGGGCCCGGAGTGGGAAAAACGCGGCTATGGTGTGGCCGGTTTTTGCGGCACAGGCGCACCCGCTGCCGATCAGCCTTCGTTTGCCATTCAACTGCCGCCGCCGAATGTGACCGGCACGCTGCACATGGGGCACGCGTTCAACCAGACCATCATGGACAGCCTGACGCGCTACCACCGTATGCGCGGCTTCAACACCTTGTGGGTGCCCGGCACCGACCACGCAGGCATTGCCACGCAAATCGTGGTCGAGCGTCACTTGCAGGCTCAGGGTATCAGCCGGCACGACATGGGGCCAACCCCGGCAGAGGCCCGGAAAAATTTCATCGCCAAAGTCTGGGAATGGAAGGAGCAATCGGGCAACACCATCACGCAGCAAATGCGCCGCATGGGCGACAGCGTTGACTGGAGCCGCGAATACTTCACCATGGACGACAAACTGTCACCGGTGGTGACCGATACCTTTGTGCATTTGTACGAGCAAGGTTTGATTTACCGCGGCAAGCGCCTGGTCAGCTGGGATCCGGTGTTGCAAAGCGCCGTCTCTGACCTGGAAGTCGAGAACGAAGAAGAAGACGGACACCTGTGGCATATCTGCTATCCGTTTGTGAACGGACCGCTGTTGCTTGACGGTCACATGGCCGAAGGATTGGTGGTGGCCACCACGCGTCCTGAAACCATGCTCGGTGACGTGGCTGTCATGGTCAACCCTGAAGACGAGCGCTACAAACACTTGATCGGTCAGCATGTGCAATTACCCCTGTGTGACCGCACTGTCCCGGTGATAGCCGATGACTATGTGGACAAGGCTTTCGGCACCGGTGTGGTCAAAGTCACGCCTGCGCATGACGCCAACGACTACGCGGTCGGCCAATGCCATCATTTGCCGACGATAGGCATCTTGAACCTGGATGTGACGGTGAATGAACTGGCACCGCCAACATACCGGGGCATGGATCGCTTTGTGGCGCGCAAAGCCATCGTCGCCGACCTGGATGCATTGGGTCTGCTGGTCGAGATCAAAAAACACAGACTGATGGTGCCGCGCTGTGCGCGTACCGGCCAGATTGTCGAACCCATGCTGACCGACCAATGGTTTGTGGCCATGAGCAAGGTCAGCGATAAAGACCCGACCGGCAAAAGCATTGCACAAAAAGCCATTGATGCAGTGCAATCCGGCGAGGTCAAATTTGTACCTGAAAACTGGATTAACACCTACAACCAGTGGATGAACAACATCACTGACTGGTGCATTTCACGCCAACTCTGGTGGGGCCATCAAATTCCTGCCTGGTACGACGAAGACGGCAAGGTCTATGTGGCGCGCAATGAAGCCGAAGCGCAAGCCCAGGCGCCCGGTAAACAACTCAGGCGTGACCAGGACGTGCTGGATACCTGGTACTCGTCAGCGCTGGTGCCCTTCAGCACCGTGGGTTGGCCGGCACAAACCAAGGACTACGACCTGTACCTGCCCAGCAGTGTGCTGGTCACCGGCTACGACATCATCTTCTTCTGGGTCGCGCGCATGATCATGATGACCACGCATTTCACCGGTCGCGTCCCTTTCAAGCATGTCTACATCCACGGTCTGGTGCGCGACGCACAAGGCAAGAAGATGAGCAAATCTGAGGGCAATGTGCTGGATCCGGTTGACCTGATAGACGGTATCGACCTGGACACGCTACTGGACAAACGCTGCCAGGTTTTGCGCAAACCCGAGACTGCGCCGCAAGTTCGCAAGAACACCCAGAAAGAATTCCCGGACGGCATTCCTGCTTACGGCGCAGATGCGCTTCGCTTTACCTTTGCTGCGCTCGCTTCTTTAGGAAGAAGCATCAACTTTGACAGCAAGCGCTGCGAAGGCTATCGCAATTTCTGCAACAAACTGTGGAACGCCACACGCTTTGTCCTGATGAATTGCGAAGGCCAGGACTGCGGTCTGAAAGAACATACCAAGGCCGAATGCTCGCCGCCCCGCACCGGTGACAACGGCGAGCAGATACCCGCCGGTCCTTTTTACCAGTACATGACATTCAGCCAGGCTGACCGCTGGATCAGTTCCTTGCTGCAGCAAACCGAAGACCTGGTTGCCAAAGGCTTTGCCGACTACCGCCTGGACAATGTGGCAACCGCTATTTACGAATTCGTCTGGAACGAATACTGTGACTGGTACCTGGAAATCGCCAAGGTTCAAATTCAAAACGGTAATGAATCCCAGCAACGCGCCACACGCCGTACCCTGATACGCACACTTGAAGCCATTCTTCGCATGGCACACCCGGTGATTCCCTTCATCACCGAAGAGCTGTGGCAAAAAGTCGCTCCCGTCGCAGGTATTACCGGTGAATCAGTCAGTATTGCGCCTTACCCGGTCGCACAATTGAACAAAGTGGATGAGCAAGCCATTGCCAATGTCAATCAACTCAAGGCGCTCGTCGACGCCTGCCGCAATTTACGCGGTGAAATGAATGTGTCTCCCGCCACCAAAATGCCGTTGTTCGCCTTGGGCAATTCTGATTTCATTCATTCCAATGCGCACATATTGAAATCCCTGACAAAGCTCAGCGAAGTGAAAGTGTTTGAAGATGAAGCCGTGTGGCAAAGCGCTGCGCAATCCGCACCTGTGGCTGTGGCGGGCAATATACGCATGTGCCTGTTCATTGAAGTCGATATCGCGGCAGAAAAAATCCGCCTGGCCAAAGAAGTGGCCCGGCTGGAACTGGAAATCGGCAAGGCCAACAGCAAATTGGAGAATCAGGCCTTTGTCGCCAAAGCACCGCCTGCTGTGATCACTCAAGAGCGTCAGCGTCTGTCAGACTTTAAAGCCTTGTTGTCCAAAGTGAAAGAACAGTTGCAGCGATTGAACTGACAATCGCCGTCTTTTGAGCGCCACAAACCCCGGCACCAGTTGTAGTTCACTTCAGGACTGAAAGGCTCAGGCGCACAAGGCGTAAAAAGCCAAAGCCGGACTGCGTATATCCAGACGCTCGAAATGCTGGAATCCTGCCTCAGCCGCCAATGAACGCGCACGCTTTTCGCCCCAGCAGGCACCCAGTCCTAAGCCTCCGGATGCCAGCGATTGCGGCACACAATGCAAGCAGCTGATGCCATACAACATGCGGGCGAACGGATTGCCGAGGTTGTCCTTCAAGTCATCAGCAACTTTGGGCTCCACCATCAAATAGGTGCCGCCCTGGTTCAAAGCGCGCAGCATATGACCAAGCGCTGCGACCGGATCGGGCAAATCGTGGATCACGTCAAACGTGCTGATGAAGTCCCAACCCGTATCAGTGGGTAATTCTTCAACGCTGAGTTGTTGATACTGCAATCGTTGCGGATCATCAATCTCAGCAGAGCGTGCTTTGGCAAGAGCAATCGAATGTGCATCTACATCGATGCCAGTGATGTGTGCCGCAGGAAAACCGCGCGCCAGCGCCAGCGGCACCACGCCCATGCCGCAACCGACATCCAGCGCACGGCCGCCGTCCGTGAGGCGTTGCACCACCTCGGGCATGAACGGCAACCAGGTCTTGACCAGCCGGGATTCATACACAGTGCGATTCATGTCGGCCAGGGTACGCGGCAATTCACTGCCGTAGTCTTTGAAGCTGACACCACCGCCGTGTTTGAAAGCATCAACCAATTGAGGGATGGCCGCTGCCATGGTCGGCAGGCTTTGGAACAAGCTCGCCAGGTAGTACTCTGATTCACTGTCCGCCAGAAACAAGGCATGCTCATCGGGCAGCGTGAAGCTGTGCTGATCTGCATCGTATTCCACGTAGCCTGCACCTGCCATCACGGCCAACCACTCCTGCACATAGCGCTCGCCTATGCCCGAGCGTTGAGCCAATGCTGACGGCGTCAAGGCGCCGGCATTTGCCATGGCTTTGAACAAGCCGGCGCGGTCGCCGACGAACAGCAGGGCGCCCGCCAGAGCGGTGCTGACATCACCCACAAGTTTCAACATGAAAGCGTTTGATTTTTGCTTGTCCACGGCCTACCCCTTATCGAATATTAGAGAGAACTGCAAGATCAGGCCTGCAGAATGAAAAATGATTGTGCTACAGCCCGGTCAAGTCATCAGGCGTTCAACAAGCCAGACACTGGCCATCACAAACGTGGCAATGGACCCGTACTTCGTCAAACGCTGCTTGGCTGCGGCTTGCCTGAACAGCAACAGCACGGGCAGGGCAACCACAGCGACAGCGGACAACTGCCCGAGTTCCACGCCGAGGTTGAAAGCAAACAGGGCTTTAAGAAAATAAAACGAAGACAAGCCCAGATCTTTCAATCCATTGGCAAAACCCATGCCGTGAATCAAGCCGAAACAGAAAAGCGAGCTTCCAATGGCTGAAGCGGAACCGGCCCTGCAAGTTCAATAAGGCTGATACCATGATGGACAAAGTCGATCATCGACTCGATCAATTTTTCAGGCAGACTGACCCAACCGAAAACAGAAAATGCCAGCGTGATTGAGTGCGCAATGGTGAATGCAGTGATTACCTTCAAGGCGAAACGCAGCGCCGCAGAATCTGTGAAAGCTTTGCTGCTGCCAGTTGTCTGCGCGGGTTGGACCGTCAGCATGAGCCCGGGTAGCAACAAGGTAAGCAGGAACAACAAGTGGTCCGTCCCGTTCCAGATATGCCTGGCACCCTCATGGGTAAACAAGCCAATGGTCAACCAGCGCTTGGCACATCCCCCAGCGCAAATTGCTGTATCGGCTAGTGGGGCGATGTCCCGTTCGTAGTTGAAGGTTGAGGTTGGTGGTTGAAACCCTCAGGGCCTGGAGAATGTGGGTTCTGAGATCAACAATCGTAAAGCCAAGAAAGCCCAACCACCATGCCTAAGTCTAAGCCTAAACTCCAAGTTACCAGCA
>SHXP01000017.1 GCA_009693225.1 Limnohabitans sp.
AGAAGTTTCTGGGCAACAGCGAAAACGCAGTCAAGACGCAAATCTGGTGCGCCCTATCCACCTACGTGCTCATCGCCATTGTTAAAAAGGAACTTCAATTGAATGCTTCGCTCTACACTTTGTTACAGATTTTGTCGGTCTCTGTATTCGAGAAAACTGAGATTTCAAGCGCCTTGCAGCTCGATGGCAACACAATCGATAAGGCAGATGTCAGTAACCAATTGAATTTATTCACTTTTTAACCGGACACTACTGATAGTAAATATTAAAATAGTCTTTAACTGTATTGTGGCGGATCGCCGTCAAAAGCCCTTTGCAGCAATTCCCTGATCTCGTCGCGTTGCGCCGGACCGAAGGGACGCGGGTTCCAGTATGGCTGTCTGACCGCCAGGTCAGCCGCAGGGTCAAGGTCTGAGGCTTTCATGCCTATGTCTTTCAGGGCCACCGCAGCACCGTTGTTTTTTGCCAGAAGATAAACGCCAAGCGGCCCGTTGCTGACACGCAGTGACTGAGCCAGGTCGGCCATGGCCTGCGCAGCCGCACTCGCATTGAAAGCCAGCGCATGCGGCAGCACCACGGTATGCACCTCGGCATGCGGCAGGTTGAAACTGCCGCCCAGCGTATGGCACAGCTTGTGATGCAGTGCCATGCCGACGCTGCCGAGCACACTGCCGCATAACCAGGCGCCGTACAAAGCCAGCGCCCTACCCTCTATGTGGTCAGATGTCGTACGCACCAAGGGCAAAGCGACGGCCAGTGAGGCAATGCCTTCCATGGCCATCAAACGTGTCATCGGATTGCGGTCCTGCGCGTACAAACCTTCGGCCGCATGCGCCAGCGCGTTCATGCCGCTGGTGATGCTCAAACCCAGCGGCAGACTCATGGTGAGTTCAGGGTCGTAAATCACAGTGCGCGGCAACACCTTCGGGTCCTTGCCGGTTTTTTTGATGCCGCCATCGGTGATGCCGTAAATGCTGGTCATTTCCGAGCCGGCATAAGACGTGGGTATCGCCAGAATAGGCAGACCGGTTTCCAATGCAATGGCTTTGGCCAGCCCGGTGGTGGAGCCGCCGCCGAATGCGACCAGACCATCCGCTTTCAATCGCCGTGCTTCATCACAGGCGGCACGCGCTGCCTCTATTGGCACATGCATGACCGCTTTGCCGTACACGCCTATGGCTTTGCCGCCCAGCAAAACAGCCACCCGCTGAGCCCCTGCGGTTTGTTCGGGCGTGCACAGTACCAGCGCGCGCTGCATGTTCAGCAGTTGCGCCTCTGGCTCGACCTGTGCCAGCGTGCCGGCACCGAACAGCACGCGCGCAGCCTGTGCGTTGTAGACAAAGGCTTGCATCAGCGCGGGTAATGCGGTTTGATCTGCGTGTCGATGTTCACCCAGACGCTTTTGACCTGGGTGTATTCGCGCATGGCGTCAAAACCCATTTCACGCCCGTAACCGCTTTGTCCGGTGCCGCCGAAGGGCGACCCCGGGTTGACGCGTTTGTAACTGTTGATCCAGACCATGCCTGAGCGGATTTCGCGGGCAAACAAATGCGCGCGCTGCAAATTTGATGTCCACAAACCGCTGCCGAGTCCATACTCGGTGCCGTTGGCAATTTCCAGCGCCTCGGCATCGGTCTTGAAAGTCAGCACCGTCACAAACGGGCCGAAGACTTCTTCCTGCGCGACGCGGTCCTTGTAACTTCTGGCGCGCATAATGGTCGGACGCACGTAGCAGCCATCGGCCAACTCGCCGCCGGGCGCGACACCGCCGACCAGCACTTCGCCGCCTTCGGCCTTGGCAACCTCCACATAACTGAGGACGCGGTCACGGTGCATGGCGCTGGTCAGCGGCCCCATTTCCGTGTCCGGGTCCAACGGATTGCCAAGCCGTATCGAGTTGGCCAGCGCAATGAATTTCTCAAGAAAGGCATCGGCTACGTTTTCATGCAACACCAGCCGTGAACCTGCAATGCAGGCCTGTCCCTGGTTGTGAAAAATCGCCCAAGCCGCACCGTTGACAGCGGCGATCAGGTTGGCGTCTTCAAACACGATGTTGGCGCCTTTACCGCCGAGTTCAAGCTGCACTTTTTTCAAGTTGCCGGCACTGGCTTGCACGATGCGTTTGCCGATGGCGGTGCTGCCGGTGAATGCGATCTTGGCGATATCCGGATGCTCGGCAATGTATTGACCGGCCACATTCCCCAGACCCGGCAGGATATTGACCACGCCCGCGGGCATGCCTGCCTCGCGCATCAACTCGGCAATCTTCAAGGTGGTCAGCGGTGTGATTTCAGCGGGTTTCAGCACAATGGTGTTGCCCGCAGCCAAGGCAGGCGCCATCTTCCAGCTGGTGAACATCAAGGGGAAATTCCAGGGCACGACCTGCCCTACCACGCCCAGTGGTTCGCGCAAGGTGTAGTTCAGAAACCCGGCATCCACCGGAATGGTTTCGCCCTGAAACTTGTCGGCCATGCCGCCGAAGTAGCAGAAACATCCGGCAGTGCGGGGCACGTCGAGCATGCGGCAATCACGGATCGGGTGACCGGTGTCCAACGATTCCAAACGCGCCAGTTCTTCACCGTTGGCCTCGATCAGATCGGCCAGCTTCAAGAGGATGCGGCCGCGATCCGCTGCCTGCATGCGGCTCCAGGCGGGAAAGGCTTTGTGCGCTGCCTTGACCGCCAGATCGACATCGGCGTGTCCGGCCATGGCGACTTGCGCGATCAACGAGTTGTCATGCGGGTTGAGCGTGGCCAAGGTGTCACCGGAGAGCGCGTCAACAAATTCACCATCGATAAACAGCTGGTGCCTGATGGGAGACTTCAAGCCCACCGCTTTCTGGATGTCTGACAAATCCATATCCGTCCTTGAAAACAGCGTACTGCAAGTGCATCGCTGCGAAAAAAAACGGCCCGCCTCAGCGCAGGCCCGTAGCAGGTTTTAAAACTGAACCGGTACTTCCGGCGCTTCGCCTTTTTGAATTTCATGGACCAGCGTGGGCGAACCGTTCTCCCAGACCAGCAGCATGGAGCGCTTGGGGCTGTAGCCCTGGTGCCTGCAATACGCAGGCATGGCAGCCATGTCACCGGCTTTCATGATGACGCGCGCCAGCGGCTTGCCGGTGTTTTTGTCAGCACAGTCCCAGTGAATTTCATCGCACATCTGGAAAAACCATTCGACCCGGTCATTGCCGTGAATGATCGGCAGGATGTGCTCTTCGGTGGTCGGGCACATGAAGCTGTACTTGACCACCGAGGTGAAACTCGGGTTCCAGGTGACCTGGCTGCGCGACAAAAACGCGAATAAATTGAAGGCATGGACCTCGTTTTCAAAACCGGGCTCGGGGTGCAGTTCGGGCATGTCTTGGGGCACATCGGCGAAGGCCCGATTCACCGGTGTGCCGCGCGCATCGGTACGCAGATCAAGGTCGCCTTTCAAGCCGACGCAACGCGTGGCGAGTTCGCGCGCTCGCGTGATCTTGGCGTTGTTGTTGCCGTTTTTGCGGCCGTACGGTGTGCCGGTTTCCTGCGGCGCAGAAAACGGGTCGAAAGTTTCATTGGTCCAGTCGTCCAGCATCTGCTCGAAGATGGCGCGGATCTGGTCAGTCGGGAAGTTTTCCAGCAGATCGACACCGGCGGCTTTCATGGTGCCGTTGTAACTGCCCGCGTACAAATCGACCGACTGGTAATGGTTGACGGTGCCCAGCATATTGTCGAAGTTGACCCAGCCGTAAAAAAAGCCCCAGGCCACGTCGCGCATCAGGGCGCGCAAAAAATTGCCGATGTCCATGGTGTGCGACAAGGGGCGTCCGTCACGCGTGGTCCAGGTGATGTGAGAGAAATATTCGTCGCGGCGGAAACTGAAACTGCCGAGCGTGAAAGCACGGTAGCCCATGGTCGCATCGGGCGGTGAAGCCAGAACCTTGATGATGTCGGAAGGTGCGTTCATGTCTGTCTCTCCTTAAGCGGTCTGGCAGATGTCTGCCCATTTCTCTACCGACAAATCACCTTTGCAGGTTTGCAGAATCAACACCGCGGGCTGTGGGCTTTTGAACTGGTAAGCCGTGTTTTTCGGCAACAGCGCCTGATGGCCGCGTTTGATCTTCATCCAACCCATCTTTGTTCCCTTGGGTTCACCCTGAACCAGAACCGCACCGTTTTTGTCTTCATCCTTGACGGTTTGCGCCGCATCCAGTTTGATCAGGTGTATCTCCACCTCACCGTCCATGCTGAGTGCGAATTCATCGTGGGCACAGGTGTACCAGGGCGATGAGTCTTCGGCCCGTAAGGTTTCCAGCACATAAATCTGGTTCTGTCCGAACACCACTTTTTCATAGGGTTTGGACTTATTGGCGATTTCAAAACAGTTTGAAAACGCGTAATGCTTCACATCGTCGTCTATGGGTTCGACGCGGCCTTTTTTATAGCTCTTGAGCGAGCCGAATTGGGTGTGGTAATTCACGGTCATTGCATGGTCTCCCGTTGGTTCTGCAGTCATTGCACAGTGAATGAGACTTTAGGACGGGTGCGACAGTGGCGGTAGGCCTCAGATAAAAAGCAGATTATTCGCCGTTACAGAACAATATCTCGGGTTAACCCGTAAGGCTAAGGATTCCCGGTTTCCCAGACTCAGGTCGAAATCAAGGCTTCGGGTATCAGGCCCCTGGCGATCAAATCCGCGTCCCAGGGCGGTTCACGATTGAACCTGTTGGCGATATGTTCAATGAACAGATTCAGCTTGACGGCATGGCGTGAAGTGCCGGCGTAGACCGCACTCAAAGAAAAAGACGATAACTGGTGCTGTGGCATGGCCACCTGCAAATCGCCGCGCAAAATATCCTCGCCGGCCACCAGTGTCGGCAGGCACACAATGCCTGCGTTGGCCAGCGCGTATTCACGCAGCAAATGCACACTGTTGGTCAACAGACTGGCGGATAAATACATGGTCAGCGACTCGCCCTGGTGATAGAAGGTCCACTGGTCGCGCGTCGGATAACCCGAATACAAACCCAGCTTGTGTTTGTGCAGGTCACGCGGCGTCTGCGGTACTTCGTGGGTTTTCAAATACTGAGGGGTGGCGCAAAACACGCGGCGGACCGGAAAAAGTTTGCGCGAGATGAGTCCATCTGAATTGGGAGGAAAAATCTGCAAGGCGCAATCAACCCCTGCCTTGACGGGATCGACCACCACATCACTGACGATCAAATCCATGCGTATGTCCGGGTAAGCGGTTTGAAACTGGTGCAGCAACGAGGCAAAATGGCCGAGCACCAATCCGGTCAGTGCGTGAACCCGCAAAGTACCCGACGGCTTGGTCTGCACATCACGCATCTGATCCACCACGCTGTTGGCCTGTGACACCAGATCGGTGCAATCGCGCAAAAAGGTTTGCCCAAGCTCGCTCAAGCGGACCAGCCGGGTACTGCGGTGAAACAAGGCCGCGCCCAGGTAGTCCTCAAGTTGCTTGACCCGCGTGGTCACCACCGATTTGGAGACCCCCAGTTGCCTAGCCGCCTCGGCAAAGCTTTGGGTTTGTGCGACACGCACAAATGTCTCGATGTTTTGCAATCTGTCCATTCGCTTAATATAAGTCTTGCAACTCTTGAGCGCGCGCGGGTTTGTCGCCGGCTTTCGTGCACCTTGTTGAATTTTTCAGGTTAAATGCATGCTTACTTATTCATTCCCCAGGCCCTGCCCGCCGGCACCTTGCTTGAAAAAATGCCTGCTTTGGCTCTGCGTGATCACGTTTTTTTCAGCGGACCTGTTCGCCATGGATGCTGCTCACAGGCCTTGCAGTGCCTGGAACACCGCGCGCAAAGCCAATCTCAGCAGCGTGGTGCAACGCGAGTGGCTGTACGGCTACCTCAGCGGAATGAGCGATCAAGAGATGACACTCAGCAGCAAGAACATGTATGAGCTGTTACCGGCCAATGAAGATATCGTTGTCTTTTTGAATAATTATTGCGAGCAACAACCGCAATCTTCAGTCAACCAGGCTGCCTGTGAATTGTTCAACAGCTTGCGCTCAAAACCTTAATCATGTGGTGTCGACCGACTACCGGAGCAATGAATGGAAACTTTCTGGATATGGGCGCTTGTCTTGATTGTCTTGAGCCCGCTGATACTGGGGCTGCTGTTGATCGGTCTGCAAAAAAAGGTGCGCATTATTCACAGCGTGTCCGGCATTGCCAAAAACGGCTACATGGGCTACAGCTGGACCTATTTGTTCTTCGGCTGGTTTGTGCCGGTGGTGCGCGGTGAACTCGGCGTCGGCGTGCTGCACCTAGTCATCACACTGGTGTCATTCGGTTTATCGCAATTGATTTTCCCTTTTTTGTACAACCGTCAGTACATGAACCGCATGCTGACCAGCGGCTGGGTGCTGGACAGCGCAGACCCGAATTACGAACTGGCCAGAGAAAAACTCAATATCGTCAACTGAGGCGGGGCGGCTGGCGCGAGTGCCAGTCGGTGACGCGCTGAAACGCGCTGCCTGCGCGCACCAGCGTGGCTTCGTGCAAATGCGCTGACACCAGCTGTATGGCCACAGGGGTATGTTTAACGGTGAAGCCGGCAGGCAGGGTGATGGTCGGGTTGCCGCTCATGTCGAATGGCGCAGTGAATCTGATCAACCGCGCCAGCTCTAACGGCACAGTGCCTATAACCGACATTTGTTCGCGTGTGGGCGAGGCCATGGGCTGCGCGGGAATCAACAACAGATCACAGTTCTTGAAAAAACCGCGCACAGCGCCTGTGGAAGCACGGCGGCGTAACCAGATCTTTTGCATCTGCACCGCAGACACAGAACGACCGAATTCAATCAAGCCGCCCAGGCCGGGGCCATACAAATGTTTGTTAGTCGGGTGCCAGGCTTCGTGCGCCACCGCGGTTTCCACCGCGCATGCCGTGCCCCAGTCAGCCACCGCATCAGTCACGTCAGGAAAGCGCACATGGCGCATGTCTGCGCCTAAAGATTGCAAAACATCGAAAGCCGCCTGCACGGCTTGTTGCATGTCCGCATCCAGTCCGGCGCAATAGCCGGGGTCAAAGCCGATGCGCAATCCGCTCAAACGCGTGTTGTCGCCGCAGACATAGTCCGGCACCGGGTCGTGTAAGGCGACGCTGTCATCCGCATCCGCGCCTGCCATCAAACCCAGCATGTGACCGCAGTCCATGGCGGTGCGCGCCATCGGCCCGATATGGTCCAGCGAAGCCGCGAGTTCGAACGCGCCGTGCACCGGAACACGCGCCCAGGTGGGTTTGAGACCGGTGACGCCGTTGGCGGCAGACGGGAAACGGATGGAGCCGCCGGTGTCGGTACCGATAGCGGCAAAGCACAATCCGGCCGCCACTGCCACGCCAGACCCGCTGGAAGACGCGCCTGACCAATGGTCGTCGTGCCAGGGGTTGATCGGCGCAGGAATATCCGGGTGGTGATCGGCAAACGCCGCCTCGGTCATGGTCAGTTTGCCCAGCAGCACCGTGCCGGCTTCGCGCAGTCGCCTGACCACGGTGCCGTCGTAAGAGGGTTTGAAGTCGCGCATCATCGGCATGCCGGCGGCAGTGACGGTATCTTTGGTGTAGCACAGGTCTTTGAGCGCGATGGGCACGCCGTGCAAGGGACTCAAAATCTGGCGACGCATGATCATGGCATCTGCTTCACGCGCCTGCTTTAAAGCTGTGTCATGCGTGATGGTTGCATAAGACAACAATCGCTTGTCGACGCGTTCGATGCGCTCGAGCATCATCTGTGTGAGTTCAACGCATGACAGCTTTTTACTGTGCAGCAATCCGGCCAGTGTGTATGCATCCAGAAAAGCCAGTTGGTCGTCGGTCACTGTGTGCTTTCTGCCTTTACGAATCAGGCTGTTTGCGCTGAACGCAAACCGAGTTCATTGACCATGCTTTGCCGCATCTGGAATTTTTGCGGTTTGCCGGTGGCAGTGAGCGGAAACTCGCGCACCAGTCGAACATAGCGCGGTGTCTTGTAATGCGCCAGGCTGGTGCGGCAGAAATCAACCAATTCCTGCGGCTCAGCAGACTGTCCGGGCTGCAATATCACCCATACTGCGATTTCCTCACCATATTTGGCATCCGGCACACCGAAGACCTGCACGTCCAGCACCTTGGGGTGTTGCATCAGAAAATTTTCAATTTCACGCGGAAACACGTTTTCACCGCCGCGTATCAGCATATCCTTGACGCGACCGACAATATTGCAATAGCCCTGCGCATCGATGGTCGCCAGGTCGCCGGTATGCATCCATCCGGCCTCGTCGATGGCCCCGGAGGTCTGCTGCGGGTCTTCCCAGTAAGCGCGCATCACCAGGTAACCGCGCACACACAATTCACCAGGGGTGCCGACCGGCACCATGCGGCCGTGCCCGTCGACCACCTTGGCCTGCACATGCGGTTGAATACGCCCGACGGTGGCAACCCGGCGCTCGACCGGGTCTGACACATGCGACTGGAACGACAGCGGCGAGGTTTCAGTCATGCCGTAACCGATGGTGACCTGCTTCATATTGAGCGTGCGCATCACCGCCTGCATGGTCTCCACCGGGCAGGGAGCTCCGGCCATGATGCCGGTGCGCAAAAGGCTGAAATCCATTTGTGCAACAGCAGGTTCGGCCAGCATGGCGACAAACATGGTCGGCACGCCGTGCAATGCCGTGCAACGCTGTTTCACCACCGCCTTGAGCGTGGCGCCAGCATCAAAACCCTGGCCGGGAAACACCATTGCCGCGCCAGTTGCCGTGCATGTCAACACACCTAAAACCATGCCGAAACAATGGTAGAGCGGCACCGGTATGCACATGCGGTCTTCACGGGTCAAGGCCATGGATTTGGCGGCAAACCGCGCGTTGTTGACGATGTTGAAATGCGACAGCGTGGCACCTTTGGGATGCCCGGTGGTGCCGCTGGTGAACTGGATATTGATGGCATCGTCCGGGTCGAGTGCAGCAGACAGGTCTTTCAAACGGGCGTGTTGTGCCGGTCCGGCTTGTTGCAAAAAATCTTTGAAGCGCATGGCCCGTGGCGACACGGGCAGCTTGGCGGCTTCATGCGCGGGCAAAGACAATTCATCCAGCACAATGACATGCTTCAAATGCTCCAGCCGCAACGATGTCAGTTCACCGGCCTGTCCGGGTCTGTCGATTTCAGGTGCGAGTTGGCGCAATGTGTCCAGGTAATTGTTGTTCTTGTGGCCGCGCGCCATGACCAGCATGCGGCAACGCACTTTGTTCAAGGCATATTCGAGTTCGCTGCTCTTGTAAGCCGGGTTGATATTGACCAGTACCGCACCGATACGCGCGGTCGCAAACTGGGTCAGCAACCATTCGAGCCGGTTAGGTGACCAGATGCCGACCCGGTTGCCGCGGCGTATGCCCAGGGACAACAAAGCAGCCGCCATGTTGTCAGCCTGTTGCTTGAGGTCGTACCAGCTCAGACGCTGGTTTTGCGCCACAAACACTGCCGCGTCTCGCGAGCCGTGGCGCGCCACAGTGCGGTCCAGCAGTTGCGGGATGGTCATGAAATGCAACGAGGCATCGGTAGGGCCGGCCACAAACGACAGCGATCCCGGCGGACTCAGCGTGTGATCCGCACCGCCTTTGACCCAATCTGACAAAAATGGATTGTGGGACACGTCTGTCTGTTACCTGCTGTCTGATGGCTGTGGAGAGGCTTAGAAATTACGCCAGTCGCCGGATTGCTCGAAAGCGTGCGCGGCGCGGTAAATGGTGGATTCGTCCCAGTGCTTGCCGACCAGTTGCAGGCCGATCGGCAGACCGTTAGACATGCCGCAAGGCACGCTCATGGCGGGGTGGCCGGTGACATCCAGCGGACAGGTATTGCCGAGCATTTCCAGGGCCCGCTGCACGATCAGTTTCAATGGCGCATTGGAGGGTGGTATCAGCGTGGCCTTCATAGGCAAGGTCGGTAACAGCAACAGGTCATAGCGCGACAAGGCGTCGTCATAGGCCTTGGCCAGCACGCGGCTCAGGTTTTGCGCCTTGGCATAAAAATGGCCACGGTAGTTGTTGATGAAGTACTCACCGGCCATCATCGACACCTTGAGCGAGGGTGATAACTGATCGGCGCGGCCGCGCCAGGCTGCGTGTGCATCCAGCAGGCTGGTGGTGTACATACCTTTCCAGTTAAAGCCCATGCCGTTGCCGTTCATCATCTGCGCCTGCAGGCCTTCGATGGCAATCGCCGTCCAGATGGCCGGTCCGTCCATGTGCATGGGCACGGACACGTCTTCGACGATGGCACCCATGGCGCGATACCGGTCTGCAGCCTGACGCACTTTCTGATCGACATCGGGTTCGCTGTCGGCGCGGTTGAAACCCTCCAGCAGTACCCCGATGCGCAGACCCGAAACACCGCGTCCAAGGGCTGCGGTGTATCGGTCGACGCGCGGGTTGTACTGGCGCGGGTCCAGACCATCCGCGCCGGCAATCACCTCGAGCAGCAAGGCGTTGTCAGCCACGGTGACGGTCATAGGGCCTGCATGGTCGATGGTGGCTTCGATAGGCATGACGCCGGTGTAAGGCACCAGACCGTGGGTGGGCTTCATGCCGTAAATGCCACACCAGGAAGCAGGCATACGGATTGAGCCGCCTTGATCTCCGCCGATGGCCATTTCAATCTCGCCGGCACCCACCAGGGCCGCAGAGCCGGAGGACGACCCCCCCGAGGAATAGCCGTAGCGGTAAGGGTTGTGCACCGGTCCGGCAGCGCAGGTATGGCTGCCCCCGGACAGACAAAAATACTCGCAATGCGCTTTACCGGCGATGGTGCCGCCTGCATCCAGAATGCGTGTCACCAGCGTCGCGTCGACATCGGGTACGTAGCCTTCGAGCGAGGATGCACCGTTCATCATCGGTACGCCGGCTAGGCAGATGTTGTCCTTGAGCACGACACGTTTGCCGGACAAAGGACCGTGTGCCGCACCGCGAACCTCACTTTTGACCGCCCAGGCATTCAAGGGATTGTCAGCCGGACTCGGTTTGATCCCGGGGGTGCGCGGGTAACGCACCGGCGGCAGGTTGTCGGGCAATTGGGTCAGGCGGTCATAGGCCTGGAAAGTGCCTTCCATGATTTCAAGGTACTCAGCCACTTCACGCGACGACATGTTCATGTGCAGCGAGTCGACGATGGCGTGCATCTGATCGACAGTAGGACGTTTGACGGTAGACATGATTCCCCCGGGGCCGGTGGCCAATGAATCGATGGCGCTTGAATGCGAGCGCTTGTTGGTTGATGTGGATGTGGCAGACTGGCGGTTTACAGAGACTTGTTGTTGCCGGTTGTCAGTAGCGTGTTTAGAAGCAGTTTCTGCATACGCCGCACATTCGTGCGCAGCTGACGGCGCAGTTGCTGCTTTGGCGGGCGCAGTCTGCGGACTGTGCGTCATGCGCGCCGAACCCATACCGAGTAATTCGCTCAAACCGCCGCCCCGCAATTGATGGGCCTGCAACTCCTTGATGATGGTGCCCCGCTCGAAAACCACCACCCGGTGCGCCACATCCAGCACCAGATCCAGGTTTTGCTCGACGATGATCAATGCCAATCCGAATTCATCGCGCAACCTGGCCAATGTGCTGCCGATCTCCTGCACGATGGAGGGCTGTATGCCTTCGCTGGGCTCGTCCAGTAACAGCAGCCAGGGTTTGGGCACGAGAGCGCGCGCCAGCGCAAGAATCTGTTGTTCGCCGCCCGACAAAGAGCCGCCCTTGCGGTCAAGCAGGACGCGCAAACGTGGAAACTGATCGACCACACGCTCGACCGCTTGCTCTTCGGTTTCGCCGATGTCTTCGCGCCAGGCCATGCGCAGGTTTTCAAGCGCGGTGAGACCGGGCAGAATGCCGCGACCTTGCGGCACATAGCCTATGCCCATTTGTGAGCGCTGGTGTGCCGGTGAGCCGGTGGCTTCGCTGCCGTCAAGAACAATCCGCCCGCCGGTGCTGGGCATCAAGCCCATTATGACTTTGAGCAGCGTGGTTTTGCCCATGCCGTTATGTCCGACGATGCCTATGGCTTCGCCTTCATGGATTTGAAGATTGACACCGTGCAGCACCGGGACACGGCCGTAGCCCGCACACAGATCGGCGACTTCCAGCACCACATCGGCGCGGTCAAACCCGTCAAGGTTGGAGTTATGTGTCTCAGCCATGCTCATTTCGCCCGGTTGCCAATGTAAACCTCGCGCACTTTGGCGTTGTTCAAGACCGCATCAGTGGCACCTTCCATCAGCACGGCACCCTGATGCAAAACTGTGACAGAGCCACCGAGCATACGCACAAAGTTCATGTCATGGTCAACCACCACAACGGCAGCCTGCTGGTTGATGCCGTGGATCAATTCAACCAGGCGATCGGCCTCAGCCCCGGTGATACCGGCCGCGGGTTCGTCCAGCAACACCAGCTTGGGACGTTGACACAGCACCAGGCCGATTTCAACAATCTGCCGCTGACCGTGAGCGAGTTCACCCACCATGCGGCGCATATGCGATTGCAAACCGAGTTCGCTGATGACGCGATCCACTTCAGGTGAGGCGCCGTTTTTCCCATGAATACGGCGTGCCGATAACCACAGGTTTTCCCACACCGTCAATCCGCTCATGACCGAGGGCACCTGGGTTTTGATGCCGACGCCGAGTTGCACAATTTCGTGAGGCCGCCAGCCGGTGACATCCTGTCCGCGGATAAATACACGCCCGTTGCTGTGGTTAATCTGGTGCTGACCCGTCAGACACTTGAACAGCGTGCTCTTGCCGGCTCCGTTGGGGCCGATCAGGCAGCGCAATTCACGTTCGCGCAAATTGAAATTAACATTGCTGACAGCGAGCACGCCGCCGAAACGCATCGACAGGTCCCGGGTCTCGACAATCATTTCGCTCATGGTCTGGGTACCGTCGTGTCCTGCGCAGGGGCCGGGCGCTGCTGACGCCGTTCACCGCCGCGTCGTCGCAAACTGTTGGAGCGGGCCCGGCTGACGTTGCGCTGATCGTGTTGACGGCGCCAGCCCATCAAAGTGGGCAGCAAGCCGCGCGGCAGCAACAACACCACCAGCACCAGAATGGCGCCGGTGACCAGCGAGTTATCGATAAAAGTTTGTCCGCCGAGCAAAAGCTTCATAGTGCCCAGCAGAATGGCGCCGATGACCGGACCCATCAGGGTAGCGAGTCCGCCGGCAATCACCCAGATGATGACTTCGACCGATTGGCCCAGGCCGAACAACGCAGGGGTGACAATTTCCGCCCAGCTGGCAAACAGACAACCGGCCAGACCGGCCATGGAAGCAGACAGGGAGAAAATGGCGGTCTTGTGGGCAGGGGCGTTGTAACCCAGCAGTTCGATGCGTGCTTCGTTTTCGCGGATGCCCAGCAGCACACGGCCGAAGGCGCTGGACAAGACCCAGCGCGACACCAGATAGCACAAGACCAGACAGAAAAGCACCAGGTAATACAAGGGGACGCCGAAAATCGGCATGGACGGGTCGCCAGGCACATTCAATATGGGAAACGCAGGAATACCGTTGAAACCGCCCAGCCGAGCATTGCCGATGCTGTAGGCGTCACCCGCGGTAGCGCCCATGAACTTGGCCATGATCAGCGAAAACACCAGGGTGATCACACCCATATATACATCGCTGATGCGGCCGTAAAACATCATCGCGCCGATGAGGGCCGCGACAAAAGCCGGCAGCAGAATGGCGAGCATCCAGGCCGCCGTGCTTTCACCCAGGTTCATGGAGGTGATGGCATAGGTATAAGCGCCGAGCCCGAAATACGCCGCATGGCCGAAGCTGAGAATGCCGGCATAGCCCCACATCAAACCGAGCGAGAGCGCAAACAAAGCCCAGATACCCAGCAGTGTGGGTGTGTTGGTATCGAAGACTGCCGGCAAGAGCAACAGCAGAATGACGATGGCGATGATCCAGCCCCAGTGGGTACGGCCTGCGCTGGAGAAGTTGGCAGCGTCGCCGATCATGGTGCGTTACGGAAGAAGCGGCCGGTGATACCTTGGGGCATCAGTCGCAGCAAAACCACGGCAAAGGCCAGCATGGCGATTTCACCGATCACGGGCGTGGAACCGAATGACACCGCCTGGTTGATGGTGCCGAAAATGATGGAGCTCGACAAGGTACCGGTGATGACCGCCGCGCCGCCGGTGATGACGGTGATGAAAGCCTTGGCGATGTAAGCCCCGCCGGATGAAGGTAGCAAACCAGTCAATGGTGCCAGCACTCCGCCGGCCAAGCCCGACAAAGCCGCGCCGACGGTGAAAGTCCACATATAAACCCGCTTGGGGTCATAACCCAGGGAGGAAGCGACATCGGCGCTTTGCATGGCACCTCGCGCGACCAGCCCCAGCCGGGTGAAACGCATCATCAGCCACATGCACAGGATCAGCAATGTGGCGATACCGATGATGAACAGGTTGTAGCCGCCCATCTGAAATTCACCGAGTTCATAACCGGGGATCGGCGCCGGCACACTGACCGCCGTGTTGCCGAAAATAAAAGTGACGATGCCGACAATCAACAAAGACAGTCCCCAGGTAGCCAGCATGGTGTCGATCATGCGGCCGTAAAGCTGTCGCACCACCAGTCGCTCGACCAGCAGTCCCAGAATGCCGACCACCAGCGGAGAAACCACCAGCATAGCGAAATAAATATTGATATCGGCTTTGGCGCAGGCAATGGTGGTGTAGCCGCCGACCATCACGAATTCACCGTGCGCCAGGTTGATCACCCGCATCATGCCGAAAACAACCGCCAATCCCGCGCTGGTCAGCACCAGAAAGGCGATCATGTAAATAATTTCAAGAAGAACAACTGCCGCGTAATCCATGTCTACTCTCTGAAACTTGAGCGTCCCGGTTCACTGGACCGGGACGCAGTCGGGCATTAAATTTTGACTTCGTACTGCTTGTTGTCTTTAGGTTTTTTCTGCAAGTCACAGAATTGCAGCGTGTCTGACGGCTGACGTGCCTTGAACTGCTGCTTGATGGTGAGCTTCTGGTTTTTTACTTCCATCACATTGATGTCCAGAATGGCATGGTGGGTTTTGGGATCCAGCGTGACTGTGCCGCCGGGGCCCTGGATGCTGATGCCGGATTCGATGGCAGCCAGCATTTTTTCGCGGTCCAGTGAACCGGCCTTCTTGACGCAAGCCGCCCACAGCATGATGCCCTGGTACTGAGACACAGCAATTTCGTGAACCAGTTTGGTATCGCCGAAACGCTTGGCCCATTTCGCCAGAAACTCTTTATTGGACGGGTTGGTGTTTTCCTGGCTGTAATTACCTGCGATCAGAATGCCGTCGCCTTCGGCGGCCGACAAGGCCAGGTGCTCATTACCGACACCGAAGGTGGTGGAACACAGCGGAATCTTTTTGTTCATGCCGGAGGCCGCCCATTGGCGGAAAAAGGACATGTGCGCACCGCCGACAAGGGCTGCCACGACAAACTTGGGCTTCTCCTGCTGTATCTTAGCGATAGTCGAACCGAAGTCGGCCACATCGAGCGGGAAGAAGTTGGTTTGCAGCACTTTGCCGCCGCCTTTGGTGATGTAGTGTGTCAACCATTTGGCGGTGATCTGACCGTAGTTGTAATCAGCTGCCAGCACATAGGCAGTCTTGCCCCATTGCTTGAGCGCGACTTCAACGATAGGCTCGACAGCCTGAGCAGGCGTGGTACCGGTACAAACGATGTTGCGGTCACACACGCCGCCTTCGTACAGCACGTTGTAGAAATACAGTGAATTGGCGCGGTGGAAGGTCTGACGGATGGCTTCGCGTGAAGCCGAGGTGATACCGCCGTGTGTGACATCGACTTTGTCGTCACGGGTCAGTTGTTGTGCGTATTTGGTGTAGAGCGCGATGTCTGACTGCGAGTCATATTGCACCACCTGGATTTTGCGGCCCAGCAGTCCGCCGGCAGCGTTGATTTCTTCCGCAGCCAGGGTAGTGGCCATCACCATGGGCTTGCCGTAAGCGTCCAGATTGCCCGAGTTGTCCAGAATGGAACCGAGTTTGATCGGGGCTCCCTGAGCCAGAACCAGCTCAAACGGGATGGTGGCGCCCAGTGTGGTCAGACCGGCTGAACCAGTTCTTGCTAAAAATTGGCGGCGTGAAAAGCTCATGGTAATTCTCCTGAAAATTGAGCGGATTGCTCGGGGGTTGGGACGTGAAAACGGGAGAGTGGATGAAGTGTTGCTGTATCAGGCTTTCTTGTCGCCGCCGGCTGCCGGCTTGCCGGATGCAGCATCAATAGAGCCGGACAGGTCGACACCGATCTGGTCGCCGATGCTCTTGAGTGCAGGCAATTGCAAGGCCATACCCAAAATACTGTCCATCACCTGGGTGACCGGGGGCTTGCCTGCACCGCCGTCGGCAGAACTGCCGCCAGCGCTGCCGCCAGCACCGTTGGTGGCGCCGAAACCGCTGACATGGTTGATACGGATGCTGTCGATTTTTTCGATGGGTTTCATCATGTGAGACATGATTTCCGGCAACCGGTCGAGGCGGTATTGCTCCAACTTCATGTGCAGCACCGGCGTACTGAGGGCATTTTCCGCCTCGATGAGCGCGCGTGAACCTTCAGACTCGGCGAGCATGCGGGCTTTTTCAGCGGCAGCGCGGGTGTTTGTGGCCTCGGCTTCAGCCTTGGCACGTTTGAGTAAAACAGTGACCTCGGTGGCCGCATTGGCTTCAGCCACTTCGCCGGCTTCCTTGACACGTTTGACTGCCATTTCCAGAGAACGGTCGGCGACCGCACGCTCACGGTCGGTCTGCACTTTTTCCTGCGCCAGAATGACCTCGGTGCGGGCGAGTTCTGCGGCAGCCTGGGCATGCGCTTCCTCTGCTTGTTTAGCCGACAAAGTGATGGAGCTTTCGAGCTTGCGCACTTCAGAATTCAACTGGGCTTCGATTTCGGATTTGCGCAATTCACGCTGTTTTTCAATCTCGCGCATGCGGGTTTCCTGTTCGCGGGAGATGCGTGCGGCTTCAGAAGCGGCCTGCGATTCTTCGCGTGAACGCGCAGTTTCAGCATCGCTTTGCGCCTTGATTTTTTCCAGTTTCAGGCGCTGGCTGATCTGCGCTTCTTCTTCCTGCTGGTTCAGCAACAGGCGCTGCTTGGTGGCATCGAGTTGGGTCTGGCGCACAGAGATATCCGCCTCGGCTTCAATTTGCACCCGTTTTTTGCGGTTGACCGCAATGATTTCAGCCAGGCGGCGCATACCAACAGAGTTGAAAGCATTGTTTTCGTCCAGCGCTGAAAAAGATGTCTGGTCCAGCCGGGTCAAGGACACCGAGTCCAGCACCACGCCGTTTTCAGCCAGATTGCCCTTGAGCAAAGCTGAAATGTCAGCCACAAACTGAGAGCGCTTTTCATGGATCTGGTCCATGGTGCGGCTGGCAGCCACCGCCTGAACGGCATCAATGAAACGGCCTTCAAGCAGGTTACGCATGCCTTCAGGATTGAAGGCTTTGGAACCCAGAGATTGGGCCGCGGTGGCAACGCCTTCGATTGTAGGCTGCACCCGTACATAAAACTCAAGTTCCGCGTCTACCCGCATGCGGTCTTCGGTGATCAGCGATTTTTCAGCCACCCTGCGCACCTCAACGCGGATGGTGCGCAGATTTATCTCGTCAATCTTGTGCAGAAAAGGCAGCGACAAACAACCGCCTGAAATCAGGGTTTTCTGTCCGCCGAAACCGGTACGGATGATGGCAACGTCACGACTGGACTTGCGGTAGAAATGATTCAAAAAAGTAACCAGCGCCGCAACCACGACAACCAGAACCACTACCCCGAACAACCAGGCCAGCACAATCATGAGAGAACCCCACAGATACAAAATATCTTAACGACCCATTCTAGGTTTAATCGGCAAGCCCTGTGTACGTAATACCCCTGTTAGCTCAATAAATAGCTTTTGTTAAATCTATAACTATTCAGATGCAAGCCTTGTTCCGGTGCCTGTTGTTCAAAACTCATGCATTCCGCCGGCAAGTTGGATTTTGCTTATCCATCTAAGTCAAGTTTGTCCCGCCGTTGTGCTGCACCAGTCACAGGGTCAATAGGCCTTACATTCGCAGACAGGCTTTCTGCCAACAGAAAAGGCTGATTGATGTCGCCGCCTATCATTGCTTATCAACCATTCAACAGACACGGGAGAACA
>SHXP01000018.1 GCA_009693225.1 Limnohabitans sp.
GCTGCGAAAAAACGCACTCCCAATGCAGCATTCATGAAGCCTTTGACACCGAGCAGCGCATTGGCAGCAGTCATCGGCTCGAGCCCGATGCCACGCACTGAAGTTGTCAGCAAAATGTGGGTCTACATCAAGAAACACAATCTGCAAGACAAGGTCAATAAGCGCAACATCAATGCTGACGACAAACTCAAAGCAGTTTTCGGCAAAGCGCAAGTCACCATGTTTGAACTTGCCAGCCTGATCGGCAAACACCTGAGCTGATCGATTCTCTGTCGATCAACTGAAAAGGGCCGCAACCGCGGCCCTTTTTGTTATTTCAAACTGCTGGCTTGGATTTGACCGCAGTGAATAAAAATTTCCCAGGCGCGTGAATAGGATCGACACTGACTGCCACCGCATCCTCAGGCATGAACTTGCCTTCCAGAAGCAATTTAGACAAAGGATTTTCAATCCGCTGCTGTATGGCGCGTTTAAGCGGTCTCGCACCGAACACAGGATCGAAGCCGACTTTGGCCAATTCCTGCAGGGCTGCAGCTGAGACGTCCAGGTGCAAATCAATCCGGGCTAACCGTTGACCCAGCGCATGCAATTGAATACCGGCGATTTTCTCAATGTGTTGAGCATTCAACGAATGGAAAACCACTGTTTCATCGATCCGGTTGAGAAACTCCGGTCTGAAATAGTTTTTCAGCTCGTCCCACACTGCGTCCTTGATATCAGCAGGGTCCTGGCCGTACATGCTTTGGATGATTTTTGATCCGATGTTGGACGTCATGACAATCACAGTGTTTTTGAAATCCACTGTTCTGCCCTGCCCGTCTGTCAAACGGCCGTCGTCTAGTACTTGTAACAAAATGTTGAAAACATCAGGATGGGCTTTTTCAATCTCATCCATCAGGATCAGAGAATACGGTTTGCGCCTGACCAATTCAGTCAAATAACCGCCCTCGTCGTAACCCACATAGCCGGGTGGTGCACCGATCAGTTTGCTGACCGAGTGTTTCTCCATGAACTCACTCATGTCGATCCGGATCAAATGGTCTTCGCTGTCAAACAAAAAACCTGCCAGGGATTTGCATAACTCGGTTTTACCCACACCCGTCGGCCCGAGAAACAAAAAGGAGCCGGTCGGCCGGGACGGATCGCTCAAGCCTGCACGTGAACGCCTGATGGCATTGGCGACTGCCAGGATGGCTTCATCCTGACCCACCACGCTTTCATGCAAACTGTCTTCCATTTTCAGCAGTTTGTCGCGTTCACCCTGCATCAGCTTGGAAACGGGAATACCGGTGGCACGCGCCACCACTTCGGCAATTTCTTCAGCGCCGACCTGGGTCCTCAGCAACGTCGGACCGGTCGCTGACTTTGCCGCCCCGCTTTCACCCGCGTTGGCTTCCTTGAGCCTTTTCTCCAATTCGGGCAGTTTTCCATACTGAATCTCGGCAACCTTGTTGAAATCGCCTTTGCGCTTGAATTCTTCAATCTGAATTTTGCAGCGCTCTATTTCCTCTTTCACCATGGCACCGCCCTGGGCTTGGGCTTTTTCGGATTTCCAGATTTCCTCCAGGTCGGCGTATTCCAATTGCAGCTTGAGGATTTCCTCTTCGATCAGACCCATGCGCTTAATGGAGGCATCATCCTGTTCTTTGCGCACAGCTTCGCGCTCAATTTTGAGCTGAATCATCCGCCGGTCAAGCTTATCCATCACCTCGGGCTTGGAATCAATTTCAATTTTGATTTTGGCTGCCGCCTCATCAATCAAGTCAATGGCTTTGTCAGGTAAAAAACGGTCAGTGATGTAACGGTGAGAAAGTTCTGCCGCAGCCACAATGGCGGGATCGGTGATCTCAACCCCGTGGTGAACCTCGTACTTCTCCTGTAAACCGCGCAAGATAGCGATGGTGGCTTCGACAGTCGGTTCGCCCACAATGATTTTTTGGAAACGTCTCTCCAAGGCCGCATCTTTTTCGATGAATTTTCTGTACTCATCCAGCGTAGTTGCACCGACACAATGCAGTTCACCTCTGGCCAATGCCGGTTTGAGCATATTGCCTGCGTCCATCGCCCCCTCGGCCTTACCTGCACCCACCAAGGTGTGCAACTCGTCAATAAATACGATGGTGTTGCCCTGGTCCTTGGCGAGTTCATTCAAAACGTTTTTCAAACGCTCTTCAAATTCGCCTCTGAACTTTGCGCCAGCCAGCAAAGACGACATATCCAGCGACAAGACACGCTTGCCCTTGAGCGAGTCGGGTACTTCACCCGAAACAATACGCTGGGCTAGACCTTCAACGATGGCTGTTTTACCCACGCCGGGTTCGCCGATCAGGACAGGATTGTTTTTTCTGCGACGCTGCAGCACTTGGATTGCACGGCGGATTTCATCGTCACGCCCGATCACCGGGTCGAGTTTGCCCAGACGCGCACGCTCGGTCAGGTCAAGGCAATACTTCTTCAAGGTTTCCCGCTGGCCCTCAACGTCAGCAGATTTCACCGACTCGCCGCCACGCACCGCTTCAATGGCAGCGTACAAAGCTTGCTTATTCAGCCCGTGTGAGCGTGCTTTATTGGCCAGTTCACTTTTGGAATCAGAAAAAGCCAGTATGAACAATTCACCGGCCACATACTGGTCACCACGCTTTAAAGCGTCCTTTTCGGCAGCTTGCAGCAAGCTCACCAGATCGCGACTGACCTGAACCTGAACCTGTTCCTGCCCCTGAACTTGAGGCAAATTTTTAATGGCTTCTTCGCAATCCTTGAACAATCCATTGATATTGACGCCGGCGCGCATGAGCAGCGAACGGGGCCCGTCGTCCTGTTTGAGCATGGCCGCCAGCAAATGGCAGGGTTCAATGAAGGCATGGTCCGAGCCCAGAGCAATGGTCTGAGCATCAGATAAAGCTTCCTGGAACTTGGTTGTTAACTTGTCTAACCGCATGTTTAACCTCATTGATTCGATTCTTATGGGGTATTTGCGGCAAACCTGCCGGTTTGCAAGGTCAACCTAAAGGGTTACACCCCGGCATTGTCAGTCGCGATACCCCAGCGGCTCATGGTCTGGTCATCCGATACCCTTGCATCTACCCAACGATGTCCGGTAGGCGTGGCTTCTTTTTTCCAGAAAGGCGCGTGGGTTTTCAAATAATCCATCAGGAATTCACAAGCTAGGAAGCTTTGCCCGCGATGGGCGGATGTCACAGCAACCAGCACAATCTGGTCAAGCGGCATGAGCAAGCCTACACGGTGAATCACCGTGGCACCGAATATGTCAAAACGCTGTTGTGCCTCTTGCATCATTTTTTGGATGGACGCCTCGGTCATGCCCGGGTAATGTTCCAATTCCAAAGATGCAACCTGATCGCCCTCGTTACGGTCTCTGACAGTGCCGATAAAAGTGCATACAGCGCCAACCGCTTTATTGCCGTATCGAAGTTTTGCAATTTCGTGCGACACATCAAAACCCCCGGTCTGAATCACAACGGTGAAGCTCATCATCAACCGCCTGTCACCGGAGGAAAAAAAGCAATTTCAGCATCGGCTTGCAAAAGGGTGCTGCCGTCGCTGACAACCTGGTTCATGGCCATGCGAATGGCTTTTCCGCTTGCCAAAGCGGCAGCATAAGCTTCCCCGCGGGAAATAAGATCTTGGCGCAAGCTATTCAAATCTGTGGCTTCGGTCTCTACCGTTTCCTGCGACAGACCGATGTGTTCTCTGACCGAGGCGAAATATCGCAAATGAATTTTCATGAGAATCCGGATAAAAAAGGAATATACCGAACCATGTCCCCTGGCTTGACAATCTGGCCGGAAGGATTGTCAAGCAATCCGTCACCCCAGACTGCAGAAGTCAATACGCCAGAGCTCTGGTTATTGAATAAATCCAGCCCCCCTGCTGTATTGCGCTTGACCCGCAAAAACTCTCTGCGCTTATCCGCTTTGGACCAGGCAAAGTCAGCTCTCATGGCATAGCTTTCCGGCTCAGTCTGTGTTGCTCCCTGAAGGCGCAAAACAAACGGCCGGACCAACAGGATGAATGTCACCAGACTCGATACCGGGTTACCCGGTAAACCGATGAAATGAACGGACTGAACCGGGTTTTGCCGAATCCTGCCATAAGCAAAAGGCTTTCCCGGTTTGATCGCCAACGCCCACAGCTCTAATTCACCCAGCGATTGAATGGCTGGTTTGACATGGTCTTCTTCGCCGACAGACACGCCACCGCTGGTTAACAAGAGGTCGTGAGAACCGGCAGCCAGGGCAAATGCATGGCGGGTCGACTCCAGCTTATCGGGCAGAATTCCTGCATCTGTCACCACGCAACCTAAACGCTCGAGCAAAGCTTTCAAAAAAAACCGGTTGGAGTTAAAGATAGCGCCGGGAGGCAAATCAGCCGGATTGACTGTCCCTGGCATGATCAACTCATCGCCGGTTGAAAACACGGCAACCCGGGGGCGACGGGCCACGCAGAGGCTCGCCAGCCCCAGACTTGCCGCCAGTCCCAGGCTCGCAGGCGTCAACCGGTGCCCGCGCAACAAGACCTTTTGCCCGCAGGAGATGTCTTCGCCGCGCAAGCGTATGCATTGGCCTTTGACGGGTTGAGAAAGAATTTTGACACGGCCGTCAGCAAGTAATTCGCAGTCTTCCTGCATGACAACCGTGTCAGCACCTTCAGGTACTGGGGCACCTGTGAAAATACGATCCGCTTGACCGGGCTGTAATGCCTTTGGGAAATGGCCGGCAGCAATGCGCTGGCCGGCTTGAAGAACGCCATCAGCAGCTTTCACATCATAGAAGCTTAAGGCATAGCCGTCCATGGCTGAATTATCAAAAGCCGGCAGGTCCAATTCAGAGACCACGTCATCAGCAAGGATCCGCGCATCTGCATCGAAAGTCGACACAATTTCAGTGTCCAGCAAAGGCTGTGCGTGGACGGTCAATTGTTCCAGGGCATCATCCAAGGTTAGCAAATTTGGTTTGTTCATGAAATACGCAATCTAGAACCTGACATTAAAATAGAACAAGCTTAAGACCATTCAAAGGCTAATCAGCGCAATTCATGGCAATATAGCTTTTGATTTGCCCGGCATCCGGTGGCATGACTTCAAATCTCAATGGCATTATTTCCAAATTCTTGAATTTTTCAGGAACATCAGGCAGTTTATGTAAGGCTTGCATGATGGTGTCAGCAAATTTCACAGGCAAGGCGGTTTCAAGAACAATCATGGGCTCACCCGGTGTCATGTATTCTGCGGCCACCTTCAACCCATCGGCAGTGTGCGGATCGACCATTTGTCCATAAGTGGAAAACATATGGCGGATCGTGCGCAAACGGTTCTCGTGGGTACTTTTACCGCTGACAAAACCGAAACGGTTTTTCAAAACGGCAAACTCCGGATCCGAGGCTAAGTTGAATGAACCGGTGGCTGCGATTTGGTCAGAAAAAAGCCCGGCCGTTTTAACTGGATTCTGCTTGAGAAGATCATAAATAAATCGCTCGAAATTGCTCGCCTTGGAGATGTCCATGGATGGACTCGATGTCTCGAAGGTGCGAGCACTGTCTCTGATTTTGTAACTGCCTGATCTGAAAAATTCATCCAATACGTCGTTCTCATTGGTTGCCACAACCAGTTGGCTTATCGGCAAACCCATCATTCTGGCAACATGTCCTGCGCATACATTGCCGAAATTGCCGCTAGGCACCGAGAAACTCACAGTTTGCGAATGGTCGGCCGTCGCTTGAAAATAACCGGCGAAATAATAGACAACCTGAGCCAGCAGGCGCGCCCAGTTGATGGAGTTGACTGTGCCTATTTTGTATTTTCTCTTGAAGGCCAAATCCTGAGAGACAGCTTTGACGATGTTCTGACAATCGTCAAAAACACCTTGTACTGCGATATTGAAAATATTTTTATCTGTAAGGCTGAACATTTGAGCCTGCTGAAATCTGCTCATCCGGCCGTGAGGACTGGTCATGAACACCTGTACCCCGTGTTTACCGCGCATGGCATATTCAGCAGCACTGCCGGTATCGCCTGAAGTAGCACCCAGAATATTGAGTTGTTCGCCGCGTCTTTGCAGTTCATATTCAAACAAATTACCGAGTAACTGCATGGCCATGTCTTTGAAAGCCAGGGTAGGTCCATTGGACAAAGCCAGTATATGCAGATTGCCGTCTATTGTGCTCAAAGGGGAAATACGCTGATCGCCGAAAACTTCAGCGGTATAGGTTTTCTGACACAGGGCCAGCAAATCAGCTGAGGGGATATCGTCAATGTACAAAGACAGTATTTCGAAAGCCAGAAAAGCATAGCCACGGTTGTTGTAGATGTCCCGTAAACGGCTAAAATCCTTTGTATTGAGCTGGGGATAGGTCTGGGGAAGGTACAAGCCGCCGTCCGGCGCCAGACCTTCAAGCAAAATGTCACAAAACTTTTGACGGTTGTGATAACCACGCGTTGAAAGATAAAACATCAGTTGAATTCTTCCTTGCGGATACGCACCACAGACCCAAGTACAGTGGGTAAATTCTCTATTTTTGCGATTGCTGATTTCATGTCTGATTCCTGAGCGTGGTGCGTCAGGATAATCAACTCAGTTTGCATTTTGACTAAATCCGCAGGTTGTTGAATCATGGCATCAATGCTGATACCGGCCTGCGCCAGAACACTGGAAACGCTGGCCAATACCCCGGCTTGATCTGCCACACCTATGCGCAAGTAGTAGCAGCTGGTGATCTCGTCCATGACCATGATGCGGGTATCCGCCAGATCATCAGTCTGGAAAGCCATGGCGGGAATGCGGGAGCCAGGGTCTACCGACGACCATCTTGCAATATCGATCACATCTGCGATCACTGCACTGGCAGTCGGTTCACCGCCGGCACCTTTGCCGTAATACATACTGGTACCGGTGGCGTCCGCATGAACCATCACCGCGTTCATCGCGCCTTCAACGTTGGCGAGCAAAGATTTCTCGGAAATGAGGCAAGGATGTACGCGCACCTCAATACCTTGCGGTGAAGATTTTGTGATCCCCAGCAGTTTGATTCGGTAACCGAGTTGGGTGGCGAATTGGATATCCTGCGCCTGAAGTTCACTGATGCCTTCGATATACGCTGATTCAAACGGAAGCGCAATACCGAAAGCAATGGCAGAGATGATGCTGCATTTATGGGCCGCGTCAATGCCTTGAATATCAAAAGTAGGGTCTGCTTCGGCATAGCCGAGTGATTGGGCTTGCTGTAAAGCCTGGTCAAAACTCCAGCCCTTTTCACGCATTTGCGACAGGATGAAGTTGGTGGTGCCATTGATGATGCCGGCCACCCAGTTGATACGGTTTGCAGTTAATCCTTCACGCAACACCTTGATGATGGGAATACCTCCAGCCACCGAAGCTTCGTAACCGATCATCACGCCTTTTTGTCTGGCGGCTTCAAAAATCTGGGAGCCGTGCACTGCAAGCAAAGCCTTGTTGGCAGTGACCACATGTTTACCCGCAGCGATCGCCTTTAAAACAATGTCAAAAGCGAATCCGTAGCCTCCGATCAATTCAATGACAAGATCTATATCCGGGTTGGCGATGACCAGGTTTGCATCTGAAACCACTTCGCAGTATTCGGCAACTTGAGACCGGGCCTTGGCAATATCCAGGTCAGCAACCATTTTGATCTCGAGGATTCTGCCCAGACGACGCTCGATGTGCAGTTTATTTCGTTGCAAGACCTGGTACGTGCCGTTTCCGACAGTACCCATACCCAACAGTCCGATTTGCAGTGGCCTCATTATGCAGCGTGTTTTCTGTAGTTTTCCAAAAACTTGGCGATTCTGGAAATAGCGACTTTCAGTTCATCCTCGTGCGGCAAAAACACGATACGGAAATGATCTGGCAAAAGCCAATTAAAGCCCGTACCCTGAACCAACAATACCTTGGTTTCCTGGAGTAAATCGTTGATGAATTGCTGATCATCTTTGATCAGGTACATCTTCGGATCGAGTTTGGGGAACATGTACAAGGCAGCCTGTGGCTTAACGCAAGTCACACCAGGTATGGCAGTGATCAATTCATACGCCAGGTCACGTTGCCGCCGCAATCTGCCCCCGGGTTTGATCAGATCGTTGATGGTCTGGTATCCGCCCAGCGCGGTTTGAATGGCACTTTGACCAGGCACGTTGGCGCACAGACGCATGGAAGACAACATATTGAGGCCTTCAATGTAGTCTTTGGCCGGTTTTTTATCGCCTGACACAACCAGCCAGCCGGCTCTGTAACCGCAGGATCTGTAGCTTTTAGAAAGCGAGTTGAAGGTAAGAGTGAGCACATCTTTGGACAAACTGGCCAACGCGGTATGACTGACACCGTCGTACAGCACCTTGTCGTACACCTCGTCTGCAAAAAGAATCAAACCGTGCTCCCGCGCCAGATCAACAATGCTGTTTAACAAGGCATCGGAATACAAGGCGCCGGTAGGATTATTCGGATTGATGACGACAATGCCTTTGGTTTTTTTGGTGATCTTGGCCTTGATGTCATCAATATCAGGCATCCAGCCATTGGCTTCATCGCATAAATAATGCACGGGCGTGCCGCCGGACAAACTGACAGCAGCTGTCCATAAAGGGTAATCGGGTGCTGGCAATAACAATTCGTCGCCGGTGTTCAACAGGGCATTGGTGGCCATGACAATCAATTCACTGGCCCCGTTGCCAAGGTAAATATCGTCCAGGTTGACACCCTCAACGCCTTGCTGCTGAGAGTAATGCATCACTGCTTTGCGCGCGGCGAAAATACCTTTGCTGTCTGAATACGCGGCAGCACTTGGCAAATTGCGGATGATGTCCTGCTGAATTTCTTCAGGCGCATCAAAACCGAAAACCGCCAGATTGCCGATATTGAGCTTGATGATCTTGTGACCTTCCTCCTCCATTTGACGTGCTTTTTCAAGCACAGGCCCGCGTATGTCGTAGCACACATTGTCAAGCTTTGATGATTTATGAATGGTTTTCAACACGACTCCAGAGCGGCTTAATGTCCAAAGCCTATAATTTGACCATATTTCTACGGGTATTTCCTTTATTGCACCGACATTAATGCATGAAATTACAACCTGATCGCTCAGACAGTTTGACTGTCACCGCTTACACAGCGTCCTGGATAGCGATCAATGGAGTTCGCTACAGCCATCACCTGCTGATCAGCTACAACGGACTCATTCAGGCTTGGCCAAGTCAGTCTTTCTCCGGCATTCAAGCCGCCCACCTGGATCTGATTACGCCGACAGGTGCAGAAATTGTCCTGATCGGTTGCGGCAAAAAACAGCTGTTTGCCCCGCCTTCGCTGACCGGTGCATTCATTGAAAGGCACATGGGCGTGGAAGCCATGGACACGGCTGCCGCTTGCAGGACATTCAATATCCTTGCTGCCGAGGACCGGCGCGTCGCAGCTATTTTGCTGCTGGAAGTGCCTTGCACTGAATGAGCCCGAACCGGGCTTATGCATCAACTTTTCAGTCTGAGACGGCAGCTTTTCATTTCGGGATAAAATACTGGCTTACCGGAGTATTTCTTCGGGATTTATGTCACAACGGACCCTGAACCATGGCGATTGTTCTCAATAAACACCTTCCCGAATTTGAAGCAAACGCTACCGGTGGCGTTAAGGTCAGCCACCAGTCACATGCAGGGCAAATTGTCATTCTTTATTTCTACCCCAAAGACAATACACCCGGCTGTACCACTGAAGCCATGCAATTCAGGGATAAATTCAAAGATTTCAACAAGGCTGGTGCAGTCATTTTCGGCGTTTCACGCGACAATATGCGTTCGCACGACAGTTTTAAGGAAAAACTCGAACTTCCTTATGAACTGATTGCTGACACAGAAGAAAAAATGTGTCACATGTTCGGTGTTGTTAAAAACAAAATCATGTACGGTAAAAAAGTCAAAGGCATTGAGCGTAGCACATTTCTCGTTGGCCCTGACGGCGTTCTCAAGCAGGAATGGCGCGGGCTCAAAGTACCCGGTCACGTAGATGAGGTTTTAAAAGCCGTTAAGGCCCTTAAAAAAGCCGCAGCGACTGCCTGAATTCCACACGTCTATGCCACTCCCCCCTGCTCCTCGCAAGAGAGCCGATTTACTCACAATTTCCAAATTTGAGCCTGTAACTCCCCCCAAGTCTTCTTCTCCGGGAAGAGTTGCCGGCGCCAGGCAGTCGCAAGCTGCTGATTCGATATCTGCTGATCGCTTGTCAGTCAGAGATTCAAAATCCTCCAAAGCGCAGCTCCCGCATACAAATGCCCAGCTCAAGGATGCTTCCCCGGCAAGCAGCGATAAAAACCCAGTCTCCAAACTGAAGAAAACCAAGTCTTTACCAACCAAACTGTTTGTGCTCGACACCAATGTTCTGATGCACGACCCCATTTGCTTATTCAGGTTTGAAGAGCACGATATTTTCCTGCCCATGATTGTCCTGGAGGAATTGGACAGCCATAAAAAGGGGATGACTGAAGTCGCACGAAATGCCCGTCAGACCAGTCGAACCCTGGATTCCCTGGTAGGTATCAGTAACAACGATATTGCCAACGGTTTGCTCTTGTCCAGTACCGGTCACAAGGAAGTCGGCGGTAAATTATTTTTCCAAACTGTACCGCTTGACTTCACACTGCCAAGCAGTTTGCCTCAAGGCAAGGCCGATAACCAAATATTGGGGGTTGTCAAGGCTTTGGGGCACTTGCATTCACCCAGAGAGGTTGTCCTGGTCAGCAAGGACATCAATATGCGCGTCAAAGCACGTGCACTGGGTCTTGCAGCAGAGGATTATCAGAACGATAAAACACTGGAAGACGGTGACCTGCTTTATTCAGGTTCACTCGCCTTGGCACCGGATTTCTGGTCCAAGCAGGCTAAGACCGTTGAAAGCTGGCAAAGCGGCGACCATACCTATTACCGCATAGGCGGCTCAGTGGTTGCCGGCATGCACATCAACCAATTTGTGTATTTTGAGAGCCCCGGCGAGCCGAGTCTTCATGCCCGGGTGACTGAAATCAGAGGTAAAACGGCTGTTTTCAAAACCCTCAAGGATTACAGCCACCTCAAAAATGCGGCCTGGGGAATCACCACACGCAACCGGGAACAAAATTTCGCCCAGAATATGCTCATGGATTCAGAGGTTGACTTTGTCACGTTGACCGGTACTGCCGGCACGGGTAAAACACTGCTCGCACTTGCCGCCGGTCTGGTCCAGGTGCTGGATGAACGCCGCTACACAGAAATCATCATGACCCGCGCTACTGTCAGTGTCGGAGAAGACATTGGATTTTTACCCGGGACAGAGGAAGAGAAGATGGGCCCCTGGATGGGTGCACTTGATGACAACCTGGAGGTGCTCGGTAAAACCGACACCAACGCCGGTGAATGGGGCCGTGCCGCCACCAGCGAATTGATCCGCAGCAAGATCAAGATCAAAAGTCTGAACTTCATGCGAGGCCGCACTTTTCTGAATAAATTCGTCATCATCGACGAGGCGCAAAACCTCACACCCAAGCAAATGAAGACCTTGATCACCCGTGCCGGCCCGGGAACCAAAATTATTTGCATGGGCAATCTGGCTCAGATCGACACGCCTTATTTGACTGAAGGCTCTTCAGGCTTGACTTACGCCGTGGACAGATTCAAAGGCTGGCCGCACGGCGGCCACATCACCCTGGCCCGGGGCGAACGCTCAAGACTGGCCGATTTCGCCAGCGAAGTACTTTAAGCATCAGTAGTCTGAATTCGGGCCTGCGTACGACTCGAATTTGGTGATGGGTTTGAGGAAGGTTAACTTCACAGTACCGGTCGGCCCGTTACGCTGTTTACCGATGATGATCTCGGCTACACCAGGTTCCTTGGAGTCCTTGTTGTAGTAGTCATCGCGGTAAATGAACATGATGACATCTGCGTCCTGTTCAATGGCACCGGACTCCCGCAAATCGCTCATCATCGGCCGCTTATCTGTACGCTGCTCGACGCCGCGATTCAACTGCGACAAGGCGATCACCGGGCACTGCAATTCCTTGGCCAGCATTTTCAAACCCCGGGAGATTTCACCCAATTCAGTAGCACGGTTATCACCGTCACTGCCGCTGCTGCCGGTCATCAACTGAAGGTAATCGACGACGACCAAGCCCAGTTTGCCGCAACTGCGCGCCAGACGTCTGGCATTGGCGCGCAACTCACTGGGTGTGAGTCCGGACGTTTCATCTATGGACAAGGAGACATTGCGCAAACGCTCGACCGCTTCAGTCAACCTCGGCCATTCCTCATCAAGCAACTTTCCTGTTCGCAATCTGGTCTGGTCTATGCGCCCGATAGAGCCCACGATACGAATAGCCAGTTGTGAAGCGCCCATTTCCATGGAAAACACGGCAACCGGCAAACCTTCCTTGAGCGCTACATTTTCAGCAATATTGATGGCAAGCGCTGTTTTACCCATAGAAGGTCTTGCGGCCAAAACGATCAAATCCCCGGCCTGCATCCCTGAGGTCATGCGGTCCAGATCAAAAAATCCGGTTGGTACACCGGTGATGTCGTTAGGGTTTTGCGACATCTCCTCGACACGGTCGAGCAGTTGCACCACCAAATTGCCCATGGACTGAAAGCCCTGGCGCATGCGTGCGCCCTCTTCGCCTATATTGAATATTTTCTGTTCAGCCTCATCCAGAATCAGAGGCACTGGCTTGCCTTTGGTGCTCATCGCAGATGTCGCAATCTCGTCACTCACGCTGATGAGTTTTCTGAGAATAGAGCGCTCGCGAACAATTTCAGCATAGCGGCGGATATTGGCTGAACTCGGGACATATTGCGCCAGAGAGTTCAGGTACGCCAGGCCGCCGATTTCATCCGCCTTGCCCTGGGTTTGCAGGTGTTCGAAAACGGTAATCACATCAGCCGCGCGATTGGCATTGATCAGGGTGCTGACGCTTGAAAAAACCTGCCGGTGTTCGTACCTGTAAAAGTCGGCATCAATCAGAATATCGCCGATCCTGTCCCAGGCTGTGTTGTCCAGCAACAAACCTCCGATCACGCAGGATTCAGCCTCCAGAGAGTGCGGAGGAATACGTAATTGAGCAACCTGTCTGTCTACCGGCGAGGCTTCTTCATAATCTGGAAAAACGACGGACATTGTTATCCTCTAAAAGGTTAATGATATTGAATTCAGGTCGATTTGTCATGGGATAAGCCTGTTGAAAACTCCCCCCTGCAGCAGACTGAACCTGTGCATAAGTTCGGGCATAAAAAAACCGCTCCGAGGAGCGGTTTTAATAACGAGGACAAAAGGATTAAGCTGATTCGCCGTAAACCGAGACCTGAATATCAACCAATACATCTGTATGTAATGAGACGGATACAGGTGAATCACCCACCGTTTTGATCGGACCTTTGGGCAAGCGGATTTGTGCCTTAGAAACGGTATAGCCCATTTTGGACAGTTCCTCAGCAATGTCGAAGTTGGTGACAGAACCGAACAAACGGCCATCAACACCAGCTTTCTGGGTAATCTTGACGGTGGTACCAGCCAGTTTTTCACCTAAAGATTTTGAAGCGAGCAGTTTTTCGTGAGCGGCTTTTTCAAGTTCGGCCCGGCGGGCTTGAAATTCCTGAATGGCTACATTGGTGGCGCGACGGGCATGACCGGAAGGGATCAGAAAATTGCGTGCGTAGCCGTCTTTGACTTTGACAACCTCACCGAGGTTACCGAGATTCACCATTTTTTCCAGCAGAATAATTTGCATGTTGTTTCTCCTTAGATTTTGTGCTGATCGCTATAAGGCAACATGGCCAGAAAGCGGGCACGCTTGATCGCGGTATTGAGCTGACGCTGGTAGATAGCACGGGTGCCGGTCAGGCGCGCGGGGATGATCTTGCCGTTTTCAGCGATGAAATCGCGCAAGGTATCAATGTCCTTGTAGTCGATTTCTTCAACGCCTGTCACGGTGAAACGGCAAAAGCGCTTGCGTTTGAACAGCAACGATTGCGTGTTGCGCTTAGGGCGTTTGTCTTTATTGAATTTTTTGAAAGTGGCCATCACGGGCTCCTAGGAAACAGATTGGTACGAATGGATATGAAAAACAACCGATTTTGAATTTGTGCTGCTGGCAAGAAATCCGGTGAAATGAAAAGTAGCGTTCAATTCCTGGAGTGACAGTTTCTCTGCCAGGATTCCCATGGCTTTGGACTTCAATAAGAGGTTCACTTTTCTTTGAACACCGGCTTCTTCCAACTGTGACTCATGCTCTAAACGGACATCCACTACCGGCAAACCGGAGGGTGAATATCGCATTGAAGAAATTTCAACAATGCGTGCGGTCAAGTCGACACGGTTCACATTTAAAATTCAAACATCAGGCTTGGAATTCAGCGTGTTGGGTTTTGCGGGCTTCTTCACGCTCAACGGTTTTCATCATCAGTGAAGGCGCAGTCTCTGCTTTTTTCTTCAACACTGTCAGGTGCCTGAGCACGGCATCATTGAATTTGAAGGCATGTTCTAGTTCGGACATCACGTCCTGATTGGCCTCAATGTTCAAACACAGGTAATGCGCCTTGGCAAGTTTGTTGATTATGTAAGTCAACTGACGGCGGCCCCAATCTTCAAGACGGTGCACTTTACCGCCACCGTTGGTGATCAGGCTTTTGTACCGTTCAAGCATGGCAGGAACCTGCTCGCTTTGATCCGGGTGTATTAACAATACGATTTCGTAATGACGCATGAACTCTCCTTATGGAATAAGCCGCCCACTGCGTCGTGGTGCGGCAAGGTGAAAACCTGACATTATATCTGGTTTTCATAGGCCCATTGATCAAACCGCCAGCGCCTGCCAGGTGGCGACCACACTGTCCGGATTAAGTGAAATGGATTCAATCCCCATGGAAACCAGCCACTGTGCAAATTCAAGATGATCGCTGGGCCCCTGTCCGCAAATGCCGATGTATTTTTTATGCTTCTGACAGGCTTGTATGGCTTTGACAAGCAGTGCTTTAACCGCTGGATCACGCTCGTCAAAATCAGCGGCGAGCAAGGGCATGCCTGAATCACGGTCAAGTCCCAGCGTCAATTGGGTCAGGTCGTTAGAACCGATGGAAAAACCGTCAAAGTGTTCCAGAAACTCCTCCGCCAGCAAGGCATTGCTCGGGACTTCACACATCATGATCAGCTTCAAGCCGTTGTCACCCCGGCGTAAACCATGTTGAGCCAGCAATTCAACCACCCGTTGAGCCTGCCCCAGCGTGCGAACAAACGGCACCATGACTTGCACATTCACCAGACCCATGTCATTGCGAACGCGGCACAAAGCTTCGCACTCCATGGCAAAAGCCTGCTGGAAATCTTCACTCAAGTACCTGGCAGCGCCCCGAAAACCCAGCATGGGATTTTCTTCTTCAGGTTCATACCTGTTGCCGCCGATGAGCTTGCGGTACTCGTTGGATTTGAAATCAGATAAACGGACAATCACCGGTTTAGGCCAGAAAGCGGCGGCGATGGTAGATACGCCCTCGGTGACTTTGTCGATAAAAAAGGCTTTCGGCGATGCATGACCTCTGGCAACAGATTCAACAGCTTTTTTCAGGTCATTATCGATGTGCGGGTAATCCAGAATCGCTTTGGGGTGCACGCCGATATTGTTGTTGATGATGAACTCCAGCCTGGCCAGCCCCACACCAGCATTGGGCAGTTGCGCGAAATCAAATGCCAGGCTGGGATTGCCGATGTTCATCATGATCTTGGTGGCAATCTGCGGCATTTCCCCGCGCATGACTTCGGAAATATCCGTTTCGAGTAAACCGTCGTAAATGAATCCTGTATCGCCTTCAGCGCAACTCACGGTGACCAGGCTCTGAGCCTGCAATACTTCGGTGGCGTCACCGCAACCCACGACTGCGGGTATGCCCAGTTCACGGGCAATGATGGCGGCGTGACACGTACGCCCTCCTCTGTTGGTGACGATGGCGCTAGCCCTTTTCATGACTGGTTCCCAATTAGGGTCAGTCATATCTGTCACTAGAATATCACCGGCTTTGACCATATCCATTTCAGAGATGTGGCTGACCAGCCGCACAGGACCGGTGCCTATCTTTTGACCGATAGCACGTCCTTGAGCCAGCACCGTGCCTTTGTTTTTCAATTTGTAGCGTTGCTCTGACTGGCCTTTTTGCTGACTTTTCACAGTCTCCGGACGCGCCTGCAATATGTATAACTTCCCGTCTGAACCATCTTTACCCCACTCAATATCCATGGGGCGACCGTAGTGCTTTTCAATCACAAGCGCGTATTCAGCTAGCCGCATGATCTCCTGATCACTGAGTGAATAGCGGTTACGCAACTCGGCGGGCACTTCACGGGTCACCACCAGTTTGCCGTTGGCCAGACGCTCAGTTTGCGAAGAAAAATTCATCTGAATTAATTTAGAACCGAGATTTTTTCTGACAATGGCTTGCTTGCCCTGTAGCAACATGGGCTTGTGAACATAAAACTCATCTGGATTGACAACCCCCAGCACCACTGTTTCTCCCAGACCGTAACTGGAGGTGATGAAAACCACATCCTCGAAACCGGACTCTGTGTCGATGGTGAACATCACCCCGGCAGCACCCAGATCGGATCTGACCATGCGTTGTATGCCTGCGGAAAGAGCCACCTCGGAATGCGCAAAACCCTTGTGTACCCGATAGCTGATGGCACGGTCGTTATAAAGAGAGGCGAAAACTTCCTTGATTTTCAATAGCACATCCTCAATGCCCTGAACATTGAGAAAACTTTCCTGTTGACCGGCAAATGAAGCATCAGGCAAATCCTCTGCGGTTGCAGATGATCTGACCGCATAAGAGGCATTCGCAGACCCGGCGTTCAAAACCATGAAAGCCTGTTTGACTTCATTTTCCAATTCCACAGGGAATTTTTGAGCAATGATGCATGAGCGTATGTCTGCACCTGTCGCTGCAAGATTGACCACATTTTCGGGATCAAGTTGACTCAATATTTTCTGAATCCTGACATCAAGCCCTTTCTGCTGCAGAAATAAGCGGAAGGCATGCGCCGTGGTGGCAAAACCGGTAGGCACATTGACTCCTTGAGACAGTTGAGAAATCATTTCACCCAGGCTTGCATTTTTACCGCCGACGGCCTCAAC
>SHXP01000019.1 GCA_009693225.1 Limnohabitans sp.
TTGCTGCTGAATCGGGCCGGCCGGCCTACATCTCCACGGTGCTCACCATGTTCAATGAAGCCAATCCGACATTGGCTGCCACCTACTATGAGCGCGCCGCTCAAGCTTTGCAACGCGGCCATGAACTGTATATCCTGAGCAGCTGCCAGTCTTTATCGTTCGACTTCACGCTGCTCGACCCTTACGTTTTGCTGAGTCACTCTGCCTTTGGTGCCGTCAAGGCGGCACAACAGGATCAACTCGCAGACATTTACCGTGACCCTGAGTTTCGGCGCAGCTTCAGAGCCGATCTGGCCGACCCGAAAACCGGTATCTTATTTCTGGGCAACTGGCGTCATATTGAAGTCGGTCAAACCTTTTTACCGCAACATGAGAAATTACAAGGATTGAGTATTGAAGCGTTGGCGCAAACCCGGGCGCAGGATCCTTTGGATGCCTTTTTGGATCTGGCGCTGTCAGAGGATTTACAAACCCATTTTGTCGGCAAATTTTTTCAAAACCGGGATGATGGTGTGGCGCCTCTTTTGAAACATCCTGCCGGTGTGATCACCTTGTCTGATGCAGGGGCGCACCTGAGCTATATGTGTGACGCCGGATTCGGTCTTCATTTTCTTTCTCACTGGGTGCGTGATACAGGGCATTTCAGTTGGAGCGAAGGTATCCGCCGTCTCACCAGTGATCCTGCGCACAGGTTCCGCATTCCGGGGCGGGGTACTTTGCAAGCCGGTGCGCCTGCCGATCTGTTGTTGTTCGACCCGGATCAAGTCGGGCTCTCCAAACCGCTGACACGGGCAGACCTTCCCGGCGGTGCCAGTCGAATGCTTCGCGAGCCCGAGGGCGTGCACGGTGTCTGGGTCAATGGCGTGCTGGTGCACGATGGAAAAAATTACGCTGAACTCGATCATGGCCCCGGCGTGGTTCTCAATGAGTTTGATCGTTGAACAAATTCTCGGCCGTTTTTTTCTAATCCATGTGATACTGATCCTACCTGCCTAAAGTCTGGTGTTGGTCAACTTCAACCCGGTACGCAAGCTGCCGCGATAACCCACAGCAGGGGAGATAAGACATGACAACACCTTCTGATCACAGCTTGACCGGCTTTTACAAGGTCATGAATCCCAAAGAGAAAAAAACTTTCTGGGGATGTTTTCTGGGCTGGGGTCTGGACGGCATGGATTTCATGATTTACCCGCTGGTGATCGGCACCATCATTGCCATGTGGCAAGTGGATCGCGGTTTGGCCGGACTGGCCGTCACCGGCACGCTGCTGGCTTCATCTATCGGCGGCTGGGTGGCCGGCTACATGGCGGATCGCATCGGTCGTGTGCGAACATTGCAAATCACCATTTTGTGGTTTTCCTCTTTCAGTTTGATCAGCGCCTTTGCGCAGGATTTCAACCAGTTGATGGTCGCACGTGCTTTGTGCTGGGTTTCGGATTCGGCGGTGAATGGGCCGCAGGCGCTGTCCTGATGGGTGAAACCATATGCGCCGAGTACCGAGGGCGGGCCGTCGGTTCGGTGCAATCCGCCTGGGCCCTGGGCTGGGGAGCCGCGGTCTTGTTGCAGGCTGTCACTTTTACGCTGTTGCCCGAAGAACTGGTCTGGCGTGCCATGTTTGCCATGGGCTTTCTGCCGGCCTTGCTGCTTGTTTATATTCGTCGTCATATTGAAGAACCGGTGGTCGCACAGGTTGCCCGCGAAAAGCTTGCCCTGGATGGCGATGTTTCTTCCATACTGGAAATTTTCAAGCCTGCCATTTTGAAAACCACGGTGCTGGCTTCAGTGTTGACCATGGGGGCCCAGGGTGGTTACTACGCCATCATGACCTGGATACCCACTTTTTTGAAAACCGAGCGCAAGTTAACGGTGATCGGATCAACCGGTTATCTTGCCTTTGTGATCGCGAGCAGCTTCGCCGATTTTTTGTTCGGCGCATGGATGACAAACCGTTACGGCCGTCGCAAGTTGTTCATCAGTTTTTCTGTTTGCGCGATTGTTCTGGTGCTTGCCTATACACAGCTGGAAATTACCAATGAGATGATGATGTGGCTGGGTTTTCCGCTGGGCTTTTCGCCAGCGGTTATTTCTCCGGATTGGGCGCTTTTCTGACCGAACTGTTTCCAACCCGTTTGCGCGGATCCGGCCAGGGCTTTTGCTACAACTTCGGACGCGGCATGGGCGCTTTGTTTCCGGCGCTGGTCGGTTATTTTTCTGCACAATACGGTTTTTCTGCGGCTATTGCTGTTTTTGCAGTATCAGCCTATGGCGTGTTTTTACTTTCGGCGTTGTTGTTGCCTGAAACCCGCGGGCGCGAACTTCAAGCTGATTAATTCTTGAAACCACATGGACGCTTTCACTTACCCCGTCGGCGAAGACGAGATTTCTCAACTCAAGCAAAGGCTGGCCCTGACCCGTTGGCCCGATCAGGCACCGGATGCGCCCTGGGCTTATGGAACAGATGTCAGTTACTTGCGCGGCCTGATGGATTACTGGCAGCATGAATTTGACTGGCGCACACACGAAGCGAGGCTGAACGCTTTCCCCCAGGTGATGGTGCCGGTTGCAGGCATCAAGGTGCATGCACTTCATATCCCCGGCAAAGGCCCGAACCCCATGCCTTTGCTGTTGTTGCACGGCTGGCCGGGCTCGGTGTTCGAGTTTTTCGACATCATTGCGCGTTTGACCGATCCGGCAGCCTACGGGGTGACCCTGCTGATGCATTCAGCCTGGTGATTCCCTCGCTGCCCGGCTACGGGCTTTCATTCACGCCGGGACAGAAACGCTTCGGCATCAGGCAGATGGCGGATGCCGCAGCGGAGCTGATGAGCGCTTTGGGTTACGCGAAATTCGGTGTGCAGGGCGGCGACTGGGGCGCCTTTGTCTCTACCATCATGGGACTGCACCATGCTGATCGACTCAACGGGATTCATCTCAACTTCCTGGGTGCGATCAGGCGCGATCCGACGCTCTATAAAGATCCCTTGCCCGAGGTGCAAGCGTTTGCCGCTCAGCTGAAACAATTCGCAGCCGAGGAAACCGGTTACCAGGTGATCCAGGGTACCAAGCCCCAGACTCTGGCGTTTGCGCTCACCGATTCACCGGCAGGCCTGGCCGCCTGGTTTGTTGAAAAATTCAGAACCTAGACCGATTGCGACGGCAACCCTGAGACAGCACTCAGCCGTGACCAGATGCTGACTGATATTAGCTTTTACTGGTTCACCGCTTGCATTGGCGCATCTTTCTGGCCCTACTACGACCGCTCGCACAGTCCCTGGATGGTTCCGGAGGGAAAGACCATCGATGTGCCGCTGGGTTATGCCAAGTTCCCGTGTGAAATCCTGCGTCCGCCGCGTGTAATCGCCGAGAAAGTATTCAGCGATATCCGGCGCTGGAGTGTGATGCCCAAGGGCGGCCATTTCGCTGCCATGGAGCAACCCGAGGCGCTGGCGGCCGAAGTGTCAAGCTTCTTCCGGGAATTACGGTAAGTTGCACAGGCTGAGTCAGGGGTGTCAGTGACACCTCTGAAAAAGGCCTCAACCCGGCCATGGCTTGATCAACAACGGTCTGCACAGAAATACCCGCCTGCATAGCGCACATCAGGGTTTCAGGGGTAGGTTTATTTTTCTTTTCTGTCAACGCCCGCAGACTTGATCTGCCGGTAATTCATGGTCCAGCAATAACCAAATGGCGGCTTTTTGCCAATGAAGGCCAGCGTGCATGCTGGCATAGACGCCACCGGGCAATGCATTTGGAAAAACAAACTTAAGCGCATTCAGGCCTGGTATTTCGTAGCGTTGAACACTGCTTTTGAGGACAGGGTAAAGCAGTTTTCCGACGTAATCTGCGGTCAGGTGACGGCGTAAAAACTCATAACTCTTTGTGTCGGCGGTGACCAGGCTCAAATCGAGGATATCCCCTTTGTCGCCGGAACGCCCGCTTGCAATATCCCCGATTCTCATGATCGACTCCAGACCAGGTGCGAAGGAATACTGGAGGCGTCGATGTAGCCATCCACTACTTCGAGCCGGTTTCGTTTTTCAGAGCGCACACTGCAACCGCCAGCAGGTCCTGAAAGGGTGAGCGAATACACCTCATCCTCCACCCATTGAGCATCCACGGCGTCATTGCATCTGGCGGAAACATGAACACGCAGTTCAACAGGGTCACCGTTGTAAGCCCTGGAATGCACGCCGAGTACTGAATTGAGTCCGACCACATCAATGTGAATATCCTCCTGTGCCCAGTTGCTTAACCGATATCGCAATACATCCGCAGCATTCAGCGCACGTGCCAAGGCGCCATCGCCTGCAAATCCGATTTCAATATCAACCAGAAAACCCGGATGCTCGACAAAACCTGCGACTTTGAGTGAAGGAGGTTTCCCTTTAGACCGTGCCCCTGTCATGCGCACAATGTTGCGGCCGATGCTTTCAAACGCTATGTGTGAAAAATCCAGAATCAAATCCGGCGTGATGTAATGTGAGGGGTCATGCACCTCGTAAAGCAATTGCAGAGTGCATGTCATGACATCCACAATCCCTGGTGCATTTTTAAAAATGGATATATCCGCAGTGCCGTCTGCGTAGATACAGGCAAAGGGATAAGCCAATTGAGAATATTCTTTGGCTGTCAAAGGGGGCCGTGTCTGGCGCCGCCTACCGGTTCATAATTGCCGCCTGTCAATTGCCCTGCACATTCCAGCAAATGTCCGGCACTGAGTGCGCCGGCCAATGCATCTTGTGAATGGTTCAAATGCGCAAGTGCAGGAGCGGCAAAAAGGGCAGAGTCTGCAACACGCCCTGTCACAACCACATCTGCACCTTCTTCCAGAGCTTGGGAAATTTTTTCGCAGCCCAGATAAGCGTGCGCGCCGATGAGTTTGCCTGTCACAGGCCGTATCCATTGGATGTCTGATTGAAGTGAAATGACATCGTCACCGTGCAGAGCTGCCGTGCGATGGCCCTTGATGCCTGAGTTTTTCGCCAGGCTAGTGATTGCTTTACCGGCTGCAACAGGGTTGGCCGCACCCAGGTTGGAAACTATGCGGCATTTTTTTTCATAAGCACCGGGCAATAAAGGTGTCAAACGTCTTTCTAACCGGGGATCAAACCCTTTTCTGGGGTCTTCAGACCGGGATTTGATGGCGGGTACCAAAGTCCGCTCTGCCAGACATTCAAGTGCAATGCTATCGATCTCCCCTGACTCGACCAAAGCGACAGCTGGATCAATGCGGTCACCGGCAAAGCCGGCGCCTGAACCGACGCGACATGCAACGGGCAGAAAAGTCGACACTGGTCATCCTTGCAGGAAAAAATAAATATCTGATCATTCCACAAAACCGACAAAGTGGATTGTCAAAGTCTGTATGCACGAAATCCGTGAGCGATATCATTGGAAATGACCCCCTCGTCCTCGAGACAAGCGATATCCGGCCAATTAAAGTATTCCCATACAGTTAAACAGGAAAAACATGAAAGACATCATTATTGTGACGGGTGCAAGTCGGGGAATCGGTGCTGCGACCGCCAGAAAGCTGGGTTCAAAAGGTGCCAGCGTGGTTATCAACTACCAGGATTCTGAAAAAGAGGCGCAAGCGGTTTTGAAAGATGTCGTGGATGCCGGAGGACAAGGTCTGTGCGTTCAAGGTGATGTGGGCAACGAAAATGATGTACTTCGTCTGTTTGAATTAACTCAAAACCACTTTGGATCGCCTACCGGGCTGGTCAATAACGCCGGAATCATAGGAACGTCCAAACGACGTATCGAAGAATTGAAGGTTGATACCATGACTGAAGTCATGCGTATCAACGTTATCGGTACTTTGCTGTGTTCCCGTGAGGCGGTGTTACGCATGTCAGAGCGTCACGGCGGCAAAGGAGGCTGTATTGTGAATGTTTCTTCCTTAGGGGCACTCACAGGTTCGCCCTTTGCTTTTGTAGATTACGGTGCTTCCAAAGGCGCGGTTGATACCTTGACGGTCGGCATGGCCGCAGAGTTGGCCAAATACGGTGTGCGCGTGAATGGTGTCCGTCCCGGCATGATTGATACCGATATCCATGCGTCTGCCGGAATGGCTGATAGAGTGGAGAAGCACGGTCCGCAGATGCCCATGGGCAGAGCCGGGCTGGCTGAAGAAGTCGCGGATGTGATTGTGTTTTTGTTGTCCAAAGAATCTTCTTACGTCACCGGTGCCATGGTTGATGTGGCCGGTGGCGCACGCTGAAACGCTTATTCTTTCACGTTGGCAATTCGAATCAACTGTTCCCAGCGTGCATGATCTTCACGCAGCCAGTTACGGTATTCTGTCGGTGACGATGCGATCACCATGCCGCCCAATTGACGAATGCGTTGAATAATCTCGGGCTTATGCAGCGTGGCTCGGATGCTGTTGGACAATTTATCCAGCACAGCAGGGGGTGTGCCCGCAGGTGTCAGGAAACCGATAGGAACCGTGTATTTTTCAAATCCGGGGAAGCCGGCTTCCGCCATGGTCGGTACATGAGGCGCATCCGGATTTCTCTGTGCGGTAGTCACTGCCAGAATCCGGACTTGTTTTTGCGCCTCCCGCTCCAATACACCCACCATCGGGTAAAACATGAAGTCAACCCGATTGGTTATCACTTCAGTCAACGCAGGTGCATTGCCTTTAAAGGGAATATGCAGCATTTGTGTCTGGGAGCGGGTGCAAAGCAATGCGGCGGACAAGTGCGCAGAGCCTCCATTGCCCGCTGACCCGTAACTCACCGCATCGGGCGCTGATCTGGCTTTTAGCAATCAAATCAGCCATTGTTTTGTAAGGGCTGTTGTAGCCTACAACCAGATATTGCGGCAAGGTAACTGCAAGGGTAACCGGCGCAAAATCCTTGAAAGGATCGTATTTCATCTTGCCCACACCCAGAATCGCATTCACATTGTGCGACAAAGTATTCACGATCAGGGTGTAACCGTCTGGCGCAGCAGAAGCCACACTCTCGGTGGCAATATTCCCGTTGGTACCGGTTTTATTTTCAATCAGAACGGATTGACCGAAAGCGGTACTCAGGTCCTGGGCGATCAAACGTGCAACCACATCGGTCGGTCCGCCTGCTGAATAACCTACGATCATTTTGACGGGCTTTTTCGGAAAATCGCCCTGGGCCCGGGCTTGCATTGAATGAGAAAAGATAAACAGCCACGAAAACAATATGGCAAGCGGTTTAAAGAAAGGCATTTGCACGCTTACATCACTTTCATTCAGAAATCTTTCAACACAAAGTACGGTCGCTTTCTCCGTTGATCACCTCTGTTTGTCACCATGTGGCGGCGGCGGACAAGCCGGTCCCGTGTATCAGGTTAAAAGCAAAGGCATGCCGGGATCCCCTTTTTGGATGGCCTTCTGGTAAGCGGATCTTTGCGAAATACGGCTTAGATAGTTTAGGATATGTGCATAAGGACTTAAATCACACGGGTAAAAATAGCGCATGGTCGTGAGCGAAAAAACGGTCATGATGTCAGCCGCAGTGAATTGTTCCCCGGCCAGATAGTTGTTGTTTTCGAGCCGGGCATTGATTAAATTCAATACTCTGGCGAGCCTTTCCCGCATGGCAGCCACAACCGGGTTTTCTTCCTCCAGTTTCAACCGGTTAATCAGCATGTTTCTACCCATATTCGGTTGTAGGTTTCCGTTTGAAAAGTGAAACCAGTACAGATAATCCGCATAGTCCGGGTGCGAGGGTGAAAGTGCCAACCGACCCTGGCCGTATTTGTTAATGATGTACTCAACAATCGCAGCGGATTCGGCCAGAACCAGGTCTGCGTCTGTGATCACCGGAGCCGCTCCCAGCGGGTGCAGTTTTTTCAGTCCGGCAGGGGACAGGATGGTGACAGGGTCGCGGTCATGAATGCATAACTCATATTCGATATTCAATTCTTCACAAAGCCAAACGATGCGCTCAGATTGTGACTTTCCAAGGTGATGGACGGTGATCATTGGGAAACTCCTGATAATGATTGATATTAACGTGCGCTTGTCAGAGTCTGGATTGCGCATAACACAGTAAGAGGGTTTACACTTATATATTGGTCTGACCAAATAAATTTAAATCAAGCCATGCAGGGAGACGATATGACTGGCTCGGTTGGAATTGATGTCGGAGGTACTTTTACCGATTTATACTTTTCAGGCTTTGAAGGCAGACCCCATCAAATTCTTAAAGTCCCTTCGACACCGCAGAATCCGTCTATCGGATTGTTGAACGCCCTGAAAACAGCGGGTTTGAATCCTGCGGATCTAGACGCCTTGCTGCATGGCACTACCATAGCCACCAATGCGCTGATAGAGCGTCGAGGCGCGCGTTGCGCCTTGATCACCACGCGCGGTTTTCGCGATGTACTCGAACTCGGCAGGCGCGACAGGCCGCAGATCTACGGCCTTGCGGGTACCCATGAGCCGCTGGTACCGCGTGAATGGCGGTTTGAGGTGGACGAGCGTCTGGACTTTCAGGGAAAAGTCCTGCGCCCGCTTGATCTGAAAGGCCTGGCGCAGATCGCCCGTACCTTTCAGGCATTGGATATCGAATCGGTGGTCATTTCCTTCATGCATGCTTATGCCAACACGGGTCACGAGGACCAGGCTAAGGAGTTTCTGGCCGGCTTCAACCCGGCCTGGGAACTGGTCACTGCCACTTCTGTGGTTCGCGAATACTATGAATTTGAACGTACCAGCACAGGCGTGGTGCAAGGCTATCTGCAACCGCTGGTCGCACGTTATGCACGCAATCTGGCGCAGCAACTGACCAACTGGGGTTTTACCCGCGAAGTGGCCATCATGCAATCCAATGGCGGTGTCGCTCCGCTGCGCCAGCTGGGTCAACGCGCTGCCTATATTGTCAGATCCGGACCGGCCGCAGGCGTTACGGCGGCTGCGCGTCTGGCTCAAGCGGCCGGTTTTTCACACATCATTACCGCCGATATGGGCGGGACCAGTTTCGATGTTGCTGTTGTCATCAACGGCGTTCCCAAAGTGGCGGAACTCACACAACTCGATTTCCGCATACCTTTGCGCCTGCCGATGATCGATGTTCACACCATTGGTGCAGGAGGCGGCAGCATTGCTTTCATGGACCGGGGCGGCATGCTGCAAGTCGGTCCTCGCAGTGCGGGTGCGGTTCCCGGTCCGGTCTCTTACAGACGCGGCGGTACCGAGCCTACAGTGACTGATGCGAATGTGGTGCTGGGACGAATCAGTGCAGAAAGCCATCTCAACGGTTCACCCGATGGACTGGACTTGGCCGGCGCACAGGCAGCAGTCAGCCGTCTTGGAAACGCGCTAGGACTGAATCTGGAAACCACTGCGCAGGCGATACTGGCTGTGGTCAATCAACGCATGGCCGGCCGGATCCGCCTGATGTCCATAGAGCGCGGCCTTGATCCGCGCGACTTTGCCATGGTGGCATTCGGCGGTGCCGGTCCCTTGCACGGCGGCGCCTTGATCCGGGAAGTCGGCATCAGTACCATGCTTGTTCCGCCTTACCCGGGTGTTTTATGTGCTTTGGGCTGTGCTTTTGCAGATTTGCGTTATGACGTATCCAGAACGGTTGAAAAACGGCTTGACCAGTTGGACGACAGTGAACTCGCAGGCATTATGCAAAGTCAGCGCCTACAAGCGCAACAGCAGGTCGAGGAGAGTCAGGTCCCGGTTGACAGTGTCAGCATCACACATGCCGCAGACATGGCTTACCAGGGGCAGATTCATTCATTGCGGGTGCCGATCGAGCCCGGCTGGGATTGTCAGCAACTGATGCGCGCTTTTGCGCAAACCTATCAAACCCAGTTCGGCAACGAGCTTGCTGGTATACCCACGGTGCTGGTCAATGTACGCACAGTGGCGGTGGGAGTGCGCAGCAGTCTTGCTTCTTCGCAGGATGTGATGCCCGCCGCTGACGCTGATGTGTTGCCGCGTTCACGCCGGCCGGTTTGTTTTGACGCCTGGATGGACACACCTGTTTACGACCGGGCAGACCTGCAACCCGGCGCAACGATCAAAGGTCCGGCCATTATTGAGCAATCCGATACCACCACAGTGGTTGAGCCCGATATGTCCTTGATCGTTGATGTCCAGGGCAATTTACTTGTGAGGTTGGTCTGATGGATGCAGTCACTCTCGCCGTGGTACGCGGCAGCCTGGAGCAAATTGCAGACGAAATGGATTTGCAACTCATACACGCGGCCATTTCCCCCATCATTTCAGAAACCAATGACTGTGCCAACGGAATTTTTCATCCCAAGACCGGTGAGACGATTGCGCAAGGGCGTTTCGGCCTGCCGGTTTTTCTGGCTTATATGCAATTTACGGTTCAGCATGTGATTGCCCTGGCCGAACAGCAAGGCGGATTTCAGCCCGGGGATATGTGGATTTTGAATGACCCCTATATCGGCGGCAGCCATTTGCAGGATGTGCAACTGGTTGCCCCGGTGTTTGTCGACGGGCGCTTGTTCGCTGTGATGGCGACCACCGGTCACTGGATGGACATCGGCGGCAATGTGCCCGGCGGTTGGGCTCCCAAGGCCACAGAAATTCACCAGGAGGGCATTGTCATCCCGCCGGTAAAGCTTTATGAGCAGGGACGCCTGAACGAGGCGCTGGTTGCCATGTTCAAGGCGAATGTGCGCTTGCCCAAGGAAATTGCCAGCGACCTGGCCGCCATGTCGAATGTGTTCAACGTAGGCTCGCGCGGCATTGATGCGCTGGTCAAACGCTACGGCAGTGAATTGCTGGGCCAGTGCCTGGTTGAAATGATCGCCTATTCCGAACGGCAGATGCGCTCCTATATTGCCGACATCGCAGACGGCACCTACCGGTTCGAGGATTTTTTCGACAATGACGGCATCACTGATGTGCCGATTCCCATCCGGTTGGCGATCACGGTCAGCGGCGACAGCATGCATTTCGACTTCACTGGTACCGGTCCGAGCGCCGCCGGCCCTTTGAACATGTCGCGCAATACCACCTTGTCGTCCTGTTATGTGGCAATCAAGCATATCTTTCCCGATGTGCCGATCAACGGCGGTACCTTCCGTCCCATTACTTTCACACTGCCTCCCAAAACAGTTCTGTCTGCGGAGTACCCGTCACCGGTAGGCGGCTACCTCGAAGGTGTCGGCCGCACCATCGATGTCGTGTTCGGTACCTTGGCGCAAGTGATCCCCGATAAGGCGCCGGCGGCGTTCTTCGGCACCACCGGTGTGGTCACGGTCAGCGGCACCCACCCTTTGTCGAAGCAATATTTTGTCGGTGTGTTTCCGTATCCGGGGGGCTACGGCGGTTCACGCGCCAGTGACGGCTTGGTCAATGGAACACCGCCGCAGTCGATGGCCAATTTCATGTCGCTGGAAATGTCCGAACACCGGTTTCCGCTGCGCTTTGACCATTACGCGATCCGCAATGATTCCGGTGGTGCCGGCACGCACCGCGGCGGTTGCGGAACGGCTTACGGGTTCACTGTCTGGGGCGATTGCATCGTATCTGTGCTGGGGGACCGGGTCGATTTCGCACCTTTCGGGGTGGTGGGCGGCGGCCCGGCACTGGCCAGCGATGTCGAATTTGTCACCTTCGGCAATGCCTAGCGCCCTCAATTTCGCAGCAAGCAGGAAAAGCAGGCGATGCATGACGGGGATGCGATCAGGGCATGCTCACCCGGAGGCGGTGGCTTCGGCAGCCCGCTGGAGCGCGATCTGCAAGACCTTGAGCAGGACATGAACCGGGGCTATGTCAGTGCCCGCATGGCGTGTGATGTTTACGGTGCCGTCATCAAAACCCAGCAGGACCACGGTTGCGGTTGCATCCTTTATACCCTGGATCGTAAAGCCAGCGAATTGCGTCGCCGGCAAATGCGTTCAGCTGACATTTCCACATGAAACAGTTCGCACAATACATCGGGAGAAATATCTATGCATAACAGCAGCGGTAGCTGGGAGTTACCGGAAGAACTCAGGATGTTGCAGGAAACGATTCGTCGATTCATGCAGCAAGTGGTCAAGCCTGTCGAGGACAGCTTGCCGCATGATGCTTTCACGCCTGAACCGGCGCAATTGGCGGTATTGCAAAAAAAGGCACGCGACCTCGGTTTGTGGTGTCTGGAAACACCGGCAGAGCACGGCGGGGCCGGTCTTAACCTGTTGGGCCAATGTGTTGCTGCCGAAGAAACCGCCAAATGCCGTATGGGGGCATACATAGCGGGTTGCGGTGCATTCGGATTTGACCCGCCCATCGTCATCTGGAAGGGTACAGCGCATCAACAGCGCTTTGCCCGTGACGACGTGGCCAATGGCACCAAGGCCTTTGTCGCGATCAGCGAGCCCTCCGGCGGTTCCGACCCGGGTCGTGCGATACAAACCCGCGCAGAACGTAAAAGCGACCGCTACGTCATCAATGGCACCAAGGTCTGGATTTCAGGGGTCGGCATGGCCAATTGGGGCATTGTGTTTGCCAGAGTCGGCGACAGCAAGGGCCGCGACGGCATCACCAGTTTTATTGTCGATAAAAACCGCCCGGGGATCAGTCTTTTAAAGATTCCGGTGATACGTTCTTATTCACCGTATGAAGTGCATTTTGACAACTACGAGGTCCCGGAGGAGGACCGTCTGGGCGAAGAGGGAAAAGGATTTGCCTTTGCCGAAGAATGGCTGGTTCATGCGCGCCCGCCTTATGCAGCAGCAACCATCGGCATTGCCCAGGCGGCCCTGGACATTGCCATTGAATGGGCTAGACAGCGCAAAACTTTCGGCAGCTTCCTGGCCGACAAACAGGCTATTCAATGGATGATCGCTGATTCTGAAGTGGAATTGCGGGCGGCTCGTCTGCTGGTCTACCAAGCTGCATGGAACGCTGACCTAGGTAGAGATATCAAGGTCGATGCCTCTGTTGCAAAGGTATACGGTACGGAAGTCGCCGGGCATGTGGTCGACCGTTGCATCCAGATTCTGGGTGGCATGGGCGTGGCTCAGGAATTGCCCTTGGAGCGCTGGTACCGTGAGATGCGCATCAAACGCATCGGCGAAGGTCCGTCTGAAGTTCATCGGATGGTGATTGCACGCGATATGCTGGGCGCTCTGCGCGCGGCGGGTTAGGGGAATCCGAAATGGCAATTGATGTCAACGTATCCGGTGAAGGCATTGCCTTGATCACGATCAACCGGCCTGAGCGTCTTAACGCCATGGACGCCGAGCACTACCAGGCCATGTCCAATGCCTGGATACAGGTGCGTGACGACCCTGCCATCAGAGTCGCCATTGTCACTGGCGCAGGTGAAAAGTCTTTCACCACCGGAGCTGACATCAAGAGCTTTATCACGGCGCCTACCGCCATGTCGCAGATGTGGTTGACGCAATCAGATCAGTTGCTCAACCGGGGTCTGGAAGTGTGGAAACCTGTCATCGCAGCTGTCAACGGCTATTGCCTGGGTGGCGGCATGACGCTGATGATGGCCACCGATATTCGCATTGCTGCGAGTCACGCTAGTTTCAGTCTGGCTGAGGTCAAACGCGGCATCATCGCCGGCAATGGCGGCACCCAGCGCATCATGTCCCAAATGCCTTATGCCATCGCCATGGAAATGCTGCTCACTGGCGATGCTTTTGATGCCCAACGCGCGGAGCGCTGGGGCCTGGTCAACAAAGTTGTGCCGCAGGCGGAATTGATGTCGACGGCCTTTGATTTTGCCAAGCGCATTGCAGCCAATGCACCGCTGGCCATCCAGGCCGCCAAGGAACTGGCTATCCGCAGCAGGGACCTCGATTTGCAGACCGGTTTGCGTCTTGAGCGTCTGATCGGGCGCATGTTGCAAGATACCGATGATGTCAAAGAAGGTGCATCGGCCTTCGCTGAAAAACGAAAACCTGATTTCAAAGGGAGCTGACTCATGGACCGGGCACTGCCGTTGAAGGGTATCACTGTGGTGGATCTGGGTCAGATCTACAACGGGCCTTATTGCACATTCATGATGGCCATGGCCGGTGCCAATGTCATCAAAATTGAGTCCAAGGGGGGTGAGCATTTGCGCCGCCGCAGCGTTGTAGGCGGGGCCGCCCTGCCTTTTGCCATGTTGAATTCAAACAAGACATTCGCCACATTGAATTTGAAATCCGATGCCGGCAAAGATCTGCTCAGACGCATGGTCAAGCGGGCGGATGTCCTGATAGAAAACTTTGCCCCCGGTGCGATGGACCGTCTGGGTGTCGGTTACAAGGATTTATCCGTCATCAACCCGCGTCTGATTTATGGCGCCGGATCTGGTTACGGCCGCAGCGGCCCCAACCGGAATTACCCCGCCATGGACTTGACCGTACAGGCCATGTCAGGTGTGATGAGTGTGACCGGTTTTCCAGACTGCCCCCCGGTCAAAGCCGGACCTGCACTGTGCGATTTTTTCGGCGGTACGCATTTGTATGCAGGCGTCATGACGGCCTTGTTCGAGCGGGAGCGTACCGGCCTCGGGCGACTGGTGGAGGTTTCCATGCAGGAAGCGGTCTATGCCTCACTCAGTTCAAACCTCGGTCTGCATTATGGCAGCGGCGGCGATATTCCGCCGCGAACCGGCAATAAGCACGGCGGTCTGGCTGAATCACCTTACAACGTATACCCGACCATCAATGGCCACATAGCCATCATCTGCGTTGGCGAATCGCACTGGAAATCACTGTTGACGGTAATGGGAAGACAGGAGTTGATCACTGACGCGCGCTACGCTGATTTGAAATCCCGGGTGGGGCATATGGACGAGATCGATGAACTGGTCAGCACTTTCACCGGTAAATTTCACAAAGCAGATCTGTTCAAGCTGCTGATGGATAACAAAGTGCCGTGTGCACCGGTGCGTAACCTGGATGAGGTCATCAATGATGCGCATATGCACGAGAGAAGGGCCCTGCAATGGGTCGAACACCCGATGTACGGCCGGGTATGTCTGATGAACTCACCGCTCAGATTTGAAGACTCTGCACCGATTGAAATCAAACCCAGCGGTCATCTCGGCTGCGACAACCGCCACGTCTTTGTGGACTGGCTGGGACTGTCTGAACCTGAATTTCAGCAATTGTTGAAAGACGAGGTGATCTGATGCGCGCAAAAGTGGTGATTGCCGGGGTGGGTCATACGGCGTTTGGAAAACTGCCTGCTCGCAGCACAGTGTCGATGAATACCGAAGCGGTTCGCCATGCACTTGCCGATGCGGGTGTGGATAAGGCGGAGGTGGACGGTTTGTTTGTCAAATTCCCTACCTCCAGTTTCGAAATGATGTATGCCCAGAAGCTTGCTGAAGCCATGGGCATGGTGCCGCGTATAGGCGGTGTCTGGGACCAGGGTGGTGCAGCCAATGCCAGCATGATCGGCTTTGCGGTCATGGCGATCGAAGCAGGTCAGTGCGAAATTGCCGTTGTCTGCTTTGCCGACAACCCCAAGACCGGTTCACGCAATGCGTATGAAAAAGCCTGGGGCGATGACGGCATACACGGCTGGTTCGGTACTCCTTGCGGTTACGCCATGATTGCGCAAAGGCATATGGCGCAATGGGGAACGCGTGCGCAAGACCTGGGTGAGATAGCTGTGGCCTGCCGCCTCCACGGAGCGGACAACCCGAATGCGCAATTGCGACTGCCGCTGACCCTGGACGAATACATGGCTTCACGCATGATTGTCGAACCCTTGCGCCGGGATGATTGTTGTCTGGTCTCGGACGGGGGCGCCGCCATTGTGCTGATGAGTGCCGAGCGGGCAAAAAAGCGGCAGATCAACAAACCTGTTCCCATCCTCGGTTTCGGTCAGGGTCAAACATCGTGGGATGTGGCTTTACGCCCTGACATGACATCGACAGCCGCAAGCGTGTCTGCGAAAACCGCTTTCAAGATGGCCGGTCTCACACCTGTTGATATTGATGTGGCGCAAATATACGATTGCTTCACCATTGCAGCGCTCATGACGCTGGAGGACTACGGGTTTTTCGGAAAAGGGGAGGGTGGTCATTTCTTCAGAAATGAGGGCATACAAACCGGTGATGCCTTGCCTGTGAATACCTCAGGCGGGTTGCTGTCTGAGACTGGAATGCCGGGTTTGCAATTGGTGATTGAAGGCGTACGCCAGATGCGTGGCGAATCCGCTTCACAAGTCAATAATGCTGAAACATGCATCGTCAGCAATCAGGGCGGCATCATGCATACCCATTCGACACTCATTCTGGGTCAAACCCTTTAAGCCATGAAGACCCCGACTCTCGCACTTCCCGTCCCGGTGATCACCGATATAAACAGACCTTATTGGGACGGACTTCAATCAGGCACTTTGTTTTTTCAGCACTGCAAAACATGCGGCCACCACTGGCTGCCTGCACGCAGTGAATGCCCGTCCTGTCTGCACAGTGATGTTGAGTGGAAAGCCGCGCAAGGGACTGCCAGATTGATCAGTTGGGTGATTTTCCATGTGGCTTACCACCCGGCCGTCGCTGACCAATTGCCTTACTGTGTCGCGACCGTTGAACTTGACGAAGGCCCCCGTCTGCTGAGTCGTCTGACGGGGATCAGTGATTTTTCAGATTTGCGTATGGAGCAGCGTCTGCAATTGAAAATTGAAGAAGAGGCAGGTTTTGCAGTCCCTCGCTTCGTACCTGTTTAACACCTATCAACCGGGAGAGTGTCATGCCAATTGTTCGTCGAATGCTGTGGTTCAGTTTGTGCGTTTTTGCATTTCTTGCATCTGCGCATGCTCAAAATACTTAGCGGATTCAAGCACGAAGTGCAACACGGGACATTGATTGATGAAACACCTCTGCCATGGCCAAGGTGGCCAACAAGACGTCGGACTTGGTCAGTTCAGCCATTGTGGACAAGCTCAAGCCCATAGCTGCCAGGGTCAAGACGCTGACCTTTGACAACGGCAAAGAGTTTGCAGCGCATGCCCATATTGATAAACAACTGCAAA
>SHXP01000020.1 GCA_009693225.1 Limnohabitans sp.
GTATGGTGGCTGTGGGAGGTTACGGACGCCAGGCCTTGTTTCCCTATTCAGATGTCGATGTGCTGGTGCTGCTGCCTGACGGCATCAGCCCTGACAGCGATGAAGTCTTGAAAAACAAAGTCGAGACCTTCATCGGCAGTTGCTGGGACACGGGCCTGGAAATCGGCTCAAGCGTGCGCAATCTGTCGGATTGCATCCATGAAGCTCAAGCCGACATTACGGTGCAAACCGCGATGCTGGAGTCCCGTTTTCTGACCGGCAATCCGGATTTGATGCAAAGCTTTGAACACAGCTTCCAAACCAGACTCGATGCCAGGACTTTTTTCACCGGCAAAACGCTGGAAATGCAACAGCGGCATAACAAGTTCGAGAATTCGCCTTACTCGCTGGAGCCCAATTGCAAAGAGTCGCCCGGCGGCCTGCGCGATTTGCAAATGCTGTTGTGGCTGGCCAGGGCCAGCGGACTGGGTCACAGCTGGAAAGACCTGCGCGCGCGCGGCATGGTGACCTCATTGGAATTGCGCGAATTGCAACGCAATGAGAACCTGTTGTCGCTGCTGCGCTGGCGCTTGCACTGGAGCGCCAGACGCCGGGAAGACCGCCTGGTATTTGACCTGCAAACCCAGCTCGCGCACAGCCTGGGGCTGTCGGCCGACAGCGGGGACGCTAGGCTGGCACGCGCCGCCAGCGAAGCCTTGATGAAGCGCTATTACTGGGCTGCCAAAGCGGTCACCCAGTTGAACCAGATCATTCACCTGAACATCGAAGACTGGTTGTTTCAACAGACCCAGTCGCACCCGCCGCGCCCTTTGAACGATCGTTTTCTGGACAAGGCAGGCATGCTGGAAGTGGTCGACAATCACTTGTACCAGCGCGAGCCGCAGGCTATTTTGGAAACCTTTCTGGTCTACCAGGAAACGGTGGGCATCAAAGGTTTGTCGGCGCGCACGCTGCGAGCCTTGTACAACGCCAGGGGTTTGATGAATGCGCAGTTCCGGCGCGACCCGGCCAACCGCGCCATGTTCATGCGCATTTTGCAGACCTCGCAAGGCATTACCCATGCCATGCGATTGATGAACCAGACCTCGGTTCTGGGTCGTTATCTGTGGGTGTTCAGGCGCATCGTCGGACAAATGCAGCACGATTTGTTCCATGTCTACACCGTGGATCAGCATATTCTGATGGTGCTGCGCAATGTACGCCGATTCTTCATCGTCGAACACGCCCATGAATACCCTTTTTGCTCGCAACTTGCTGCCGGCTGGGATCAGCCCTGGATTTTGTATGTGGCGGCGCTCTTTCACGACATTGCCAAAGGGCGGGGCGGCGACCACTCGGACCTCGGTGCGCACGAGGTGCGCTTGTTCTGCCGCCAGCACGGCATTGCCAAGGCCGTTCAGCAATTGATTGAATTCCTGGTCAGGCATCACTTGACCATGAGCAACGTGGCGCAAAAACAGGACCTGAGCGACCCGGATGTGGTGAAAGCATTTGCGCTTACTGTCGGTAATGAACGTTATTTGCGCGCCTTGTATTTGCTGACCGTGGCCGATATACGCGGCACCAGTCCAAAGGTGTGGAACGCCTGGAAAGGCAAGCTGCTGGAGGATTTGTACCGCGCCAGCGCCGCTGTTCTGGGCGGTCAGGCGCATGACCCGCATGCGCTGGTTGAAATGCGCAAGCGCGAGGCACTGGAAACGCTAGACTTTTACGCCATGCCGTTTGAATCGCACAAGGATTTATGGCACACCCTGGATGTCGGTTATTTCATGCGCCACGATGCCGCCGATATTGCCTGGCACACACGTCAGTTGTCCAGACCGCTGGCCTTGGCCAAAGCGCAAGGCGTTGCTCCCGGGGTCACTGTGAAGGCGCGTTTGTCACCCCTGGGCGAAGGCTTGCAAGTCATGGTCTACACGCCGGATCAAGCCGATTTGTTTGCCCGTATTTGCGGTTATTTCGACCAGGCTGAATTCAGCATTCTGGATGCCAAGGTGCACACCGCGAAAAACGGCTATGCCCTGGACACATTCCAGGTGGTCACACCGATGTTGAACGTGCATTACCGCGAAATCACACCGATGGTGGAAAACGGTTTGAAGCAGGCGATTGAACTTGGCGAACCCTTGCACAAACCGCGCAAGGGCGGCCGTGTCTCGCGTCGAGTCAAAAGCTTTCCCATCGCGCCGCGTGTGCGCCTGCAACCGGATGAAAAAGCGCAGCGCTGGCTGCTCAGTATTTCCGCCAGCGACCGCGCCGGCTTGCTGTATGGCGTGGCGCAAATACTTGCGCAGCACCATATCAATGTGCTGCTAGCCAAAGTCAGCACCCTGGGTGAGCGGGTCGAAGATACTTTTCTCATTGATGGCCCGGCTTTGCAGCACAACCGCACGCAGATTGACCTGGAAACCCAGTTACTGGCTGTACTCGGCGGCACTTGAACCGGGTCAACGGCACAGCCAGGCGGCACCGCGCACACCCGAAGAATCACCGTGTACGGCCCGGCGCACCGGCGTGAAAGCTTTGACGCCGAAACTGTATCGGGCAATGATTCCGCCTAAGCGCGGGTACAACTCCTGCACATTGCTCATGCCGCCGCCGAGCACGACGGCATCCGGATCCAGCAGGTTGATGACTTGCGCGAGCGCGCGGCCCAGGCGGTTCACATACCTGTCAAAACTGGCCGATGCCAGGTCGTCGCCTTCACGCATGGCGTGCACAATGTCCGGCGCATGCATTGTCTGTCCGGTGTGTCTGAGATGGTCTTGCGCAAATGCCGGCCCGCTGAGCCAGGTTTCATGGCAGCCGGTCTGGCCGCACCAGCACGGGGGCACCTGGAGTTCATCCGCTGTCGGCCAGGGCAAGGGGTTGTGCCCCCATTCACCGGCTATGGCGTGCCTGCCGGTCAACAACTGCCGGTTCACCACGATGCCGCCGCCGCAACCAGTGCCCAGAATCACCGCAAAAACAACATTGCAACCTGCCCCTGCACCATCAACGGCTTCACTCAAAGCCAGGCAGTTCGCGTCGTTTTGCAGACGCACTTCGCAGCCGAGCAGGTGTTGCAAATCATCCTGCAAGGGTTGATGGTTCATCACCTGTGTGTTGGACCCTCTGACCAGCTGCGTATGCACATCCAGACAGCCCGGAATGCCGATCCCGACACAGTCCGGTTTGGCTGTTCCCAGGCTGGCACACGCTTGGTCAAGAAGTTGTTGAATAGTTTTCAATATTAAGGGATAACTGTCGCCGGGTGTGGCCTGTCGGTGACGTAAAACAATCTCACCGGCATCATCCAGAACGGCAATTTCGGTTTTGGTCCTGCCTAGGTCAAAGCCGAATTGCAGCTTCATGGCGATTTGACCAGCGCCATCAAAGCCGCCTCATCCAGCACCGGTATACCCAGGGAAATGGCTTTTTCCAATTTGCTGCCGGCGGACTCCCCAGCTATCACGCCGGTGGTTTTTTTGCTCACACTGCCAGCCACTTTGGCGCCGGCCTCCTCCAGCATGGCTTGCGCCTGGTCACGCGACAGCGTAGGCAAGGTGCCGGTGATCACATAGGTGTGCCCGGCCAGCGGCAGGTCCAGTCTTGCACCGGGGGCAGACTCTTCCCAGTTCACCCCACAAGCGCGCAGTTGCTCAACCACTTCGCGGTTATGGGACTGGTCAAAAAAAGTTCTGAGGCTTTGCGCCACCACCGGCCCGACATCGTTGACCGTCAGCAGTTGCTCCATGCTGGCGTCCATCACTGCGTCCATGCTGCCGAAATGTCGCGCCATATCCTTGGCCGTGGCTTCGCCGACATGCCGTATGCCCAGTCCGAAAATAAAGCGCGGCAATGTGGTGAGTTTGGAGCGCTGCAGACTGGCCAGCAAATTGTTGGCGGATTTCTCGGCCATGCGCTCCAGCGACGACAGTTGGCTGAAACCTAGTTTGTACAAGTCCGACAAGGTATTGACCAGACCGGCATCGACCAGCTGATCCACCAGTTTTTCACCCAGGTCAGCAATGTCGACAGCGCGCTTGTGGGCGAAATGCAAAATAGCCTGCTTGCGTTGCGCACTGCAAAACAAACCGCCGGTGCAGCGGTAATCCGCCTCTCCGTCTTCGCGCACGGCCAGGCTGCCGCAGACCGGGCAAAGCGCGGGCATGGTGAAAATCCGCGCGTCCTGCATGCGCTTTTCCAGCATCACAGAGACCACTTCGGGAATCACATCACCGGCGCGTCGCACGATGACCGTGTCTGCGACACGCACATCCTTGCGCCTGGCTTCATCTTCATTGTGAAGCGTGGCATTGGTGACCGTCACACCGCCGACAAACACCGGCGCGAGTTTGGCCACCGGCGTGAGCTTGCCGGTGCGGCCGACTTGCACCTCGATACCTAGCACGGTGGTCAGTTCCTCTTGCGCCGGGTATTTGTGCGCCACGGCCCAGCGCGGCTCACGGCTGACCATGCCCATGCGCGCCTGCAAGCCGATATCGCTGACTTTGTAAACCACACCGTCGATGTCAAAGGGCAGGCTGTCGCGCAAAGCGGCGATCTCCTGGTGGAAAGTGATCAGGCCACTGGCGCCGTTGACCTGTCTGCTGTGCTCTGATACCGGAAAGCCCCAATCCTTGAGTGCTGTCAATACCTGTTGGTGGCTGCCGAAAGCCTGCAACCCGTTTAAGGTGGCTTCCACAGGACTCAGTGTGTGTGCCGCATCAGGATGAAAATGCAGCGCATAGGCATAAAAACTCAAAGGACGCTGGGCTGCAATTTTGGGGTCAAGTTGCCTGACCGCGCCGGCGGCGGCGTTGCGCGGGTTGACAAAAGTTTTTTCATGTTTCAAGCCTTCGGCAATGCACTTGCGCTGCCGTTCGTTCAGGCTTTCAAAATCATCCCGACGCATATAAACCTCGCCACGAACCTCCAGTTCTGCCGGTGCGCTGTCAGGCAAACACAAAGGGATCTGGCCGATGGTGCGGATATTGTGCGTGACATCCTCGCTGGTTTCGCCGTCGCCCCGGGTACAGGCTTGTACCAGCAGGCGGTGACGGTATATCAGGCTGATGGCCAGTCCGTCGAACTTCAATTCAGCCACATAGTTGACCGGCGGGTCTGTATCGTTTAATTGCAACTGTTTGCGCACACGGGCGTCAAACTGCACGGCCCCTTGCTCGCTGATATCAGTTTCAGTGTGGATGCTCAGCATGGGGACGCGGTGGCGCACCTGGGTAAAAGCCGCCATGGGCGCTGCGCCGACGCGTTGCGTCGGTGAATCCGGCGTGATCAGTCCGGGGTGAGCCGCCTCCAGCGCCTGCAACTCACGAAACAAGCGGTCATACTCGGCATCCGGCATCAGCGGATCATCAAGCACGTGGTAGTGATGGCCTGCCAGTTGTAGTTGTTGCCGCAGTTGCACCAGCCTGTCAAGCATGTGATCGCTCAGCTGAAAAGTCGGCGTGCTTGCAGAGAACCGGCGGCCAGATCGCGGGCGGCAAGTTCGTCATAGAGTTGACGCAAATCCCGGTCGATCATCTGAATCGCCTGCTCTGACAAAGGCTGTCCGTTGTCATCGGTGATCATGCCGTCCATGGCGTCTGCCAAAGCCTGTGCAGCCTCGCACATGCGGGCAAAAGCCTGTTCGGCTTGAGATACCTGGGGCACATCCAGCGTCAGGCTGATGATGCGCAAGGCGGCCTGGTTAGGGTCTTCGGCCATGGCCGCACGCGCATCAAAATGCAACACCAGCACCGGCGGCAAACCCATATGGGAAGCCGGGACCACCATGCGCCCCGGAATGACACCGGGGACAAAGCCCTGGCGTGCCGCCTGTTGCTGGACATAGCCCGGACTCCAGGCCGATTTGCGCGCCTGCAAGGTGAAACTGAGCTGGGCGTCGTGGGAACCGGCGAACTGATCAAGCTCGCGCGCATGGGCCAGAGCTTCACGCATGTCAGGGAATTCAGGAGTGGCTGAAAACACTTCAGCAAAGGCCTGGGCTTTGACAACAAATTCGGAAAATTCGATTTCGTTAAAAGGTCCTTGCCGGTTAGCCACTTGTATGCCGGCTTGGAAGCCGCTGTAAAAACGTTGTGCCTGCAGGATCTCCCAATCGCCGTTATCCGCATTCAGACCCTCGACAACAAACAGTTTGTTGCCGACCCGGCGTATCGGCGGCAAGGCTGCCAGCGCTGCCTCGCCGGAAACAGGCGCATCGAGTTCCATGGCGGCAATCACATCGATCAGGGCATCGAGTTGCGATGACACATCGCGCTGCGGAACCTCATTGTGAAGATCGGCATCCATGGCCGGTTCGCGTTTGCCGTCATCATGACCCGGAATCACCTCAAGGGCCTGCAATTCATCGGCAGTCACCAGGGGCTCGGCCTGTTTGGGCTGGCTTTGGCGCGAAGTCCAGGTGCTGTGAGCCACCACCAGTACCAGCACCAGGCCGCCGGCTATCGCCAGCCATATTTGCAAATTGCTCATTGACGGGCTTTCAAGAAGTTTCGACCAAGGAGACTGCTGCCTCAATGTCAACCGCCACGATACGCGATACGCCCTGCTCCTGCATGGTGACTCCAATGAGTTGTTCGGCCATTTCCATGGTAATCTTGTTGTGCGAGATAAACAGGAACTGGGTTTCTTTGGACATGCTTGACACCAGTTTTCTGTAACGCTCCGTGTTGGCATCATCCAGAGGCGCGTCGACCTCGTCAAGCAGGCAAAACGGCGCCGGATTCAGTTGGAAGATGGCAAATACCAGAGCGATGGCAATCAAGGCCTTCTCGCCGCCTGACAACAGGTAAATGGTCTGGTTTTTCTTGCCCGGAGGCTGCGCCATGACCTGCACGCCGGAGTCTAGGATCTCGTCGCCGGTCATCACCAACTTGGCCGTGCCGCCCCCAAACAACTTGGGGAACATGATGCCGAAATGGTGGTTCACGGTTTCAAAGGTTTGCGCCAGCAAGGCCCGGGTTTCGATATCAATTTTGCGGATCGCGTCTTCCAGGGTGTTGATGGCTTCATTCAAATCGGCGGATTGTGCATCCAGGAATTGTTTGCGCTCGCTGGCAACACCGAATTCTTCAAGCGCGGCCAGATTGATAGCACCCAAGGATTGGATTTCGCGATGCAACTGGTCTATCTCGGTTTGCAGGCCGTGTAATCTGACCTGTCCGGATTGAAGGGATGTTTCGATGGCGGCCACATCCGCTTGCGCTTCTTGCAGAAAACGGTCGTACTGTTCATAGCCCAGGCGTGCCGCTTGTTCTTTGAGTTGCGCGTCAACAATGCGTTGACGCATGGGTTCGAGTTCGCGCTCAATTTTCAGGCGCTCTTCATTGCTGGTGCGCAACTGGTGTGTCAGGCCGTCGTACTCGTAGCGCTTGGCCGCAAGCAGGTTTTCCCGTTCGAGTTTGAGCGACAGCGCATCCTGCAAACCTGCCTGGGCTGCGGTGTCGGACAATGTGTCAAGTTCGGCCTGCTGGCGGCTGTGTTCTGCCAAGAGTTGTTGAATTTGTTGTGCCGCCGTGTCGCGTGTGCGTTGCAATTCGGCGAGCTTGGCGTTGAGACTGCGCAACTCAAACTCGGTTTCCTGTGTTTGACGTTCTATCAGGCGTAGGTTTTCCCGCTCCTGGCCGGATTGCTGTTCGGCAAGTTCAGCCTTTTCTTCGAGCATGACCTGGCGCTCCTGGGCTTGTGCCAATTGTATGTCCAGGGTTTCAAAACCGGCTTTATCTGCCTGAGCGCGCTCCTGCAGCACGTACAGTTGGGCCTGTAATTCATCCGCTTCGCCCGTGAGCTGATCTTGCCGGGTACGGACCTGGTCGGCCAGTTGTTGCAAGCGCAAGAACTCCACATTCAAGCTGTGGGCCTGCGACTGGGCCTGTGTCGCTTCAACACGTTTCTGAGTGCGTTGCTGGGCTGATTGCGCGGCAGCGGATTCGGTACGCGACAGTTGAAGACATGCTTCTTCAGCCATGAGTGACTGGGCACGGATTTGCTTGTCCAGATTCTCGATTTCCTGGGCGCGGGCCAGTAAGCCGGATTGTTCACTGTCCTGGGCATAAAAACTCACGCTGTGCAAACCGACAGCATGGCCTTGCGGGGTGAACACCTGTTGTCCGGCTTGCAATCGGTCGCGACAGGCCAGCGCTTCGTCCAGGCTGGCGGTTGTGAAACAGCCGCTGAGCCAGTCACTCAACAAACCGTTCAATGCGGCATCATTCAATTTCAATTGATCGAACAAACGCGGCAGTCCGCCGGATGGTTGTGCGCTTGCCGCCGCTGCCGGCGAATAAAAACTCAGCCTGGCGGCCGGCGCATCAGCAGCAAAGGCTTTGACGGTGTCAAGACGGGATACTTCCAGGGCGGCAAGGCGTTCACGCAACGCAGATTCAAGTGCCTTTTCCCAGCCGGGCGTTACATGCACTTTTCTCCACAAGGGTTGCAAGGATTGCAAGCCGTGTTTGCTCAGCCAGGGCGTGAGTCTCTCGTCGCTGCACAGTTTTTCCTGCAATGCCTTCAAAGCTTGCTGGCGCGCCTGCAATTCCACCAGTTTGCCGGACTCCCGGTTAGAGTTTTCCTGAGCGGTTCTACGGTTGGCTTCGATCTCCTCGACCATGGCCTCGAGTTCGTCGAGTTGAGCCTGTGTTTGTTCCGACAGGGTATCGGCCAGGCTGAGTTGTTCCTGCAGTTGTTTCAATTGCAGTTCATCGGGTGCAGCCAGGGCATGACGGTCGGACTGCAAACGCTCCAGACGCTGTTCCAGCTGGCGTGACTGTTCCTGCAAACCGCGTTGTTCCGCGGCCAGTACTTTTATTTGCTGCTGGATCTGGTTGACAGATTCGATCTGCTGCTGCACTTGCCTTCTGGCATCCATCCAGGCTTGTTCGAGCGCAGGCAGTCGTTGCTGGCGGTCATGTACATCAGTTTGCAATTGCGTCATGCGGGCTTGCAAGACCTCACCCTGGTCTTGCAGGTTCAAGGTCTGTTCGGCGGCTTGTTCGGATTGTTGAGCCCAGTGCAAGCTTTGTTGATGGATCTGCTGCAGGCGATCCTGGGCACGTTGCCTGCCCTCAAGCACAAACCGGATTTCGGCCTCAAGGCGGCCGACTTCTGCACTGGCCTGGTACAGCTGGCCTTGCGCATGGTTAACCTGTTCGCCGGATTCGTAATGCGCCTGGCGAATGGTCTCGACAGCGGCCTGTATCTGACTGAGTTCGGCATTTTTAGCTTCCAGCGCATTGGTGGCCTGATCAGCCTGCTGCTTGAGACCGGCTTGCTCGCTGTGTGCCTGTTGGCGTTTCAAAAACCACTGCTGCTGTTGCTTGAGCTTTGCCTGTTGCTGCAAATGATTAAAGCGTTGCGCGACTTCAGCCTGGCGTTCAAGCTTTTCGAGATTGGCGTTCAATTCGCGCAGGATGTCTTCCACCCGCGTAAGGTTTTCGCGCGTATCACTCAGACGGTTTTCGGTTTCACGGCGGCGTTCCTTGTATTTGGATACACCTGCGGCTTCCTCAAGAAACAAACGCAATTCTTCCGGTTTGGATTCGATGATGCGGCTGATGGTTCCCTGGCCGATGATGGCGTAGGCGCGCGGCCCCAGACCAGTGCCCAGAAAAACGTCCTGTACGTCGCGACGACGCACCGGTTGGTTATTGATGTAATAGCTGCTGGTACCGTCGCGTGTCAACACCCGTTTGACAGCAATTTCCTCAAACTGGTTCCATTGACCGCCGGCGCGGTGACTCTGGTTGTCAAACGCCAGTTCGACACTGGCGCGGCTGGCCGGCTTGCGGGTATTGGTGCCGTTGAAGATGACGTCCTGCATGGACTCACCGCGCAATTCGCTGGCCCGGCTTTCTCCCAGCACCCAGCGCACAGCATCGATAATGTTGGATTTGCCGCAACCGTTGGGGCCGACCACGCCGATTAGCTGGCCGGGTAATAAAAAATTGGTGGCATCTGCAAACGACTTAAAGCCTGACAACTTGATGGAATTAAGACGCACTTTCAGCCTTTTCTAGGGGTAACACAGTCAATGAAAAAATTACAGTTGATGAATCAGGACGGGGATTGCAGGAGCGTGGTTCTCCAATGAACGACTTCGGTGTGCAGATTGCGCAAGGAAGGCAATATGGCGTCCACCAACGGCTTGAGTTGTACAAAGTCCTTATGGCGGCTTTCAGCTTCAAGGGAAATCAACTGTTGCCCGAGCGATTCTTTGCATAAAAAAGTGACATAACCCTTCAGAGTATGAAGCAGGCGACGCAATGCTTGAGCGGTCAGCGCCTGATGCAAGGTTTGCAGATCGTTGTTAAGGCTGGACACGAAAGTGTCTGCCAGATTCAACATCTGTTCAATGTCCGTGGCGAACTCTTTGGCTCTGTCGGGTTCTAGGTGGCTGTACATGGCACCGATAATATCAGCCATGAACCCTCTTTTATCCCGCCTACACCCCTATCCGTTCGAACGATTACTTCATTTGTTTTCAGACGTGAAGCCGAGTGCAGATTGGTCACCCGTCAGCCTGGGCATCGGCGAGCCCAGACACGCCACGCCGGCACTGATTTTGCAGGCTTTGCAAGCCCATTCCAGCGAATTGGCGGCTTATCCAGCCACTGCCGGTTCAGCGGCGTTCCGTCAAGCCTGTGCAAACTGGGTACAAAAACGCTACGGTGTCAGCATTGACCCGGCCACACAGGTACTGCCGGTGAACGGTTCTCGCGAGGCCTTGTTCGCTTTTGCCCAAACGGTGCTGGATGGTCAGGCAGACAGCGTGGTGGTGTCGCCAAATCCTTTTTATCAAATCTATGAGGGTGCGGCGCTGCTGTCGCAGGCGCGTATCCACTACGCGCCCAGTGTTGCTGCCAAAAACTTTGCCATCGACTGGGACAGCGTGCCGCCAGACGTCTGGCAACAAACCCGACTGCTGTTTGTCTGCTCGCCCGGCAACCCCACCGGTGCGGTGATGCCGCTGGCCGAATGGCAAAAACTGTTTGCACTGAGCGACAGGCACGGGTTTGTGATTGCCTCTGACGAGTGTTACAGCGAGATTTACTTCGGTGACACACCGCCGCTGGGCGGCTTGCAGGCAGCCGCTTTGTCCGGCCGCCCTGATTTCAAACGCCTGGTCTGCTTCACCAGCCTGTCCAAGCGCAGCAATGTTCCCGGGTTGCGCAGCGGTTTTGTGGCGGGGGATGCCTTATTGATCGCACCTTTTCTGCTCTACCGCACTTACCACGGCAGCGCCATGGGGGGGATGGTTCAACACGCCAGCATCGCAGCATGGAATGATGAAACTCACGTGATTGCCAACCGCGCCTTGTACAAACAAAAATTCGAGCAGGTCACCCCCCTGCTTTCTCAGGTCCTTGATGTGGCTTTGCCGGACGCAGGCTTTTATCTGTGGGCAGGTGTTCCCGGCGGCGATGACGAGGCTTTTGCGAGGGACTTGCTGGCTCAATACAATGTCACTGTGTTGCCCGGTCGATATCTGGCCCGCGAGGTCAACGGCTTGAACCCCGGTCAAGGCCGGATTCGCATGGCCCTGGTCGCACAACCCGACGAGTGCCTTGAAGCGGCACGCCGTATTGTTCAATTTGTTCACAACCACTATCCATCATCACCATGAGCCAACAACTGCAATCCATCATCGATGCCGCCTGGGAAAACCGCACCCAATACAGCCCGTCTGCGGCCCCTAAAGAACTGATCGATGCGGTGGAACACGTCATCGCTGAGCTCAACGCCGGACGTATGCGCGTCGCCACCCGAGAATCCGTGGGTAAATGGACCACCCACCAATGGCTTAAAAAAGCTGTTCTGCTGTCTTTCCGTTTGAAAGATAACAGCGCAGTCAAGGCCGGTGACCTCGGTTTTTACGACAAGGTGCAAACCAAGTTTTCCAACATGGACGAAGCCCAGATGAAAGCCAGCGGGGTTCGTGTCGTGCCGCCTGCTGTCGCAAGACGCGGCAGTTACATCGCCAAAGGCGCCATCCTGATGCCCAGCTACGTCAATATCGGCGCGTATGTAGACGAAAACACCATGGTCGATACCTGGGCCACAGTCGGCTCTTGCGCTCAGATCGGCAAGAACGTGCATTTGTCCGGCGGTGTCGGTATCGGAGGTGTGCTCGAGCCTGTTCAGGCTAACCCGACGATCATCGAAGACAACTGCTTCATCGGTGCCCGCTCCGAAGTCGTCGAAGGCGTAATCATTGAAGAAAACTCGGTCATCTCCATGGGCGTGTACATCGGTCAGAGCACCAAGATTTATGACCGTGCCACCGGCGAAGTCACTTACGGCCGCGTGCCTGCCGGTTCAGTGGTGGTTTCCGGCAATCTGCCCAGCGCCGACGGCAAATACAGTCTTTACTGCGCTGTCATTGTCAAACGTGTGGATGCGCAAACCCGCGCCAAAACTAGCCTCAACGACTTGCTGCGCGACTGAAGATGTCGCTGACACTGGATCTGGCCGAACAACTGATTGCATGTCCCTCGGTCACCCCCGAGGACGCGCAATGCCTGACGCTGATTGCAGCGCGCTTGACAGCACTGGGGTTTATTTGCGAACGCATGGACCACGGCCCGGACAATGCCAAAGTCAGCAACCTGTGGGCGATCAGACGAAGTGCATTGCCCGGTGCAAAAACGCTGGTGCTTGCAGGCCACACGGACGTGGTGCCTACCGGCCCTTTAAACCAATGGAGCAGCGACCCTTTCACGCCGACACACCGCGACGGTAAATTGTTCGGTCGCGGTGCCAGTGACATGAAAACATCGCTGGCTGCCATGGTGGTTGCTGCGGAAGAATTCTTTCAGTCTCAATCCCTGGCTGACTTCTCCCTTGCTTTCTTGCTTACAAGCGACGAAGAAGGACCCTCTGTTGACGGCACCGTCAAAGTGGTAGAGGCTTTGAAGGCACGCGGTGAAATATTGCATTGGTGTATCGTCGGTGAACCCACCTCGGTGCATCAACTCGGCGACATGGTGAAAAACGGCAGACGCGGCACCCTGAGCGGCAAACTCACTGTACAGGGTTTGCAAGGCCATATCGCCTACCCGCAACTCGCACGCAATCCCATCCACTTGCTGGCACCTGCCCTGGCTGAATTAACAGCTGTTGAATGGGACAAGGGCAATGCCTATTTCCAGCCCACAGGATGGCAGGTCAGCAACATACACGCCGGCACCGGCGCAAACAATGTGATCCCTGGTCAGGTGGTGGTTGATTTCAATTTCCGCTTCAGTACCGAATCCACCGCAGAAGCTTTGATGCAAAGACTGGAAGATATTCTGAAAAAGCACCACCTACAATACACCCTTAAGTGGACCCTGGGCGGCCTGCCGTTCATCACCACGCCCGGTGATTTGCTGCAAGTGGTACAGCAGTCCATTCTAAAACATACAGGTTTGAGAACAGAGCTCTCGACCACCGGCGGCACCAGCGATGCACGGTTTATTGCACAAATCTGTCGTCAGGTGATTGAATTCGGTCCGCGCAACGACAGCATTCACCAGATCAATGAATTCGTGCGTTTGAGCGATATCGACGGGCTGAAAAACATTTACCTCGGTATTCTCAATCGACTTCAACAACTTTCACACAGCGCGGCAGTTGAATGACGCCTGTTGAGTTGATTGATCACTGCGCCACTGATTTGATACATGCCCGGGTCGCCTTCGGTCAAGGCACCCTCAATGCACAAGACGAGGCCGCCTGGCTGGTCTTATGGGCCTTGAATCTGCCGCTTGATACGGACACCGGCACCTTCATATCGCCTTTGGCAGATGAGGACATACAACATGTACTGGCGTTGTTACGCAAGCGTATTGAGACACGACAGCCCATGGCCTATCTGACGGGTGAGTCCTGGCTGCTAGGCGTTTCTTTTCACGTCGATCAACGTTGCCTGATACCTCGCAGCCTGATTGCCGAGGTCATCGCGCACGGCAGCATGGATCCCTGGCTACATCCTGACAGCGTTCGCGCACTGGATCTGTGCACAGGTGGCGGCAGTCTGGCCGTATTACTGGCCCTGGTTTATCCGCAACTTCAGATAGACGGATTGGATATTTCTGCTGACGCTTTGGCGGTGGCTCTCATCAACATCGAAAGGCATGGTTTGCATGAGCGTATAGAAACTCGGTTATCGGATGGATTGACACATGCATCCGGTGTGTACGACCTGATCGTGTGCAACCCGCCCTATGTGAATGCGCACAGCATGTCCACCCTGCCTGCTGAATTTCGGCTTGAACCGGAAATTGCCCTGGCAGGTGGCGAGGACGGCATGGATTTCATCCGTAACCTGATTCAACAGGCTTCAAGCTTTCTCAGCGAAGACGGCGTGCTGGTATTGGAAATCGGCCATGAAATTGAACATTTCAACCGTGCATTCCCGGCACTCGACGTCATGTATTTGTCCACCAGTGCGGGTGACGAGCAAGTGATGCTGATCACCAGACAGGCATTGCTTTCATGATTAGCTTAAATAATATATCGCTGCGACGCGGCACCAAACTGCTGCTGGATCAAGCCTCTGTGACTTTGAATCCCGGCGAAAAAATCGGCCTCGTCGGTCGCAACGGCACAGGCAAATCAAGTCTTTTTGCGCTGCTTAACCGCAGTTTGCAGGAGGATTCCGGTGAGTTTTCTATACCTGCGCAATGGCGCATGGGCCAGGTTGCCCAGGAGATGCCGGAAACATCGCAAAGCGCCACGGAATTTGTCATTGACGGTGACACCGCTTTGCTGGCCGCCCGCGAAGAAGTCACAGCCGCTGAAGCCACAGACGACGGTGATCGCATGGCACATGCTTACATGGCTTTGTCTGATGCCGGTGAGCATGTTGCGCCGTCGCGCTCCCAGTCCCTGATTCTGGGCCTGGGTTTTAAGACCAGCGAACTGGACAACCCGGTCAACAGCTTTTCCGGCGGCTGGCGCATGCGCCTGCAACTGGCGCGAGCATTGATGAGTCCATCGGATCTGCTTTTGCTTGATGAACCGACCAACCACCTGGACCTCGATGCCCTAGTCTGGCTGGAGAGCTGGCTAAAGCGTTACGAAGGCACCTTGCTGGTGATCAGTCACGACAGAGAATTCCTGGACGCCGTCACCAATGTCAGCTTGCACATCGATGCGGCCAAGCTGATGCGCTACGGCGGTAATTACAGCAAGTTCGAGGATATGCGCGCCGAGCAGATTAACCTGCAACAAAACGCGTTTGCCAAGCAACAGGACAAGATCGCCCATTTGCAGAAATTCATTGCCCGCTTCAAGGCCAAGGCAAGCAAGGCCAAGCAGGCACAAAGCCGCGTGAAAGCGCTGGAGCGCATGGACAAAATTGCGCCATTGCTCAGCGAAGCCGATTTCCAATTCGAGTTCAAACCGCCTGCACACTTGCCCAATCCCATGTTGTCCATGCAAGCGGTGAGTTTCGGCTATCCCTCACCTGAAGGGCCGCATGATCCACCTACTGTGATTGTGAAAAATATCAGCCGCTCTGTTCTCGCCGGTCAACGCATCGGTATTCTGGGCGCCAACGGACAAGGTAAATCGACCGTCGTGAAAACGGTGGCTCGAAGTCTGCAAGCTGTGGCCGGCGAAATCACCGAAGGCAAGGGCTTGAATATCGGGTATTTTGCCCAGCAGGAACTCGATGTGCTGCAACCTGCGGACAACCCCTTGGACCACATGATTGCGCTGGCAAAGCGTTTGACCCAGCAAGGCCTGTTGTCAGGTCAGCCAACGCGCGAACAGGATTTGCGCAGTTTCCTGGGCCAATTCAATTTCAGCGGTGACATGGTCAAGCAAAGTGTAGGCAGCATGAGCGGCGGGGAAAAAGCACGCCTGGTGCTTTGCATGCTGGTCTGGCAATGCCCTAACCTGTTGTTGCTGGATGAACCCACCAACCATTTGGATCTGGCCACGCGTGAAGCCTTGTCTGTTGCGCTGAATGAATTTGAAGGCACTGTGATGCTGGTCAGCCATGACCGGGCCTTGTTGCGTGCAGTATGTGACGAATTCTGGTTGGTCTCACGCGGCAACATCGAGCCTTTTGAAGGCGATCTTGACGACTATCAAAAGTTTTTACTGGATGAAGCCAAACGCCTGAAAGCGATTGCGTCAACCGTCCCGAAACAGATGACCCTCCCGGTCGTGAAAACTGTTGCAGCCAAACCTGATTTGCCATCGCTTAAAAATATGCATAAGGAATTGGCACAACTCGAAGCAAAAATGCAGACTTTGGAAGCACAGCGCGAGGAGCTTCACACATTAATGGCGATTACGATGCCAAGTGCTGAATTTGCGGAAAAAGGCAAGCTGCTGAAACAAATAGATAAAGAATTACCTGCGCTGGAAACAAGGTGGCTGGAAGTGACCGGCTTTCTTGAAAACGCCACGGCAACAGGCTAAAAAAAACCAGTCCAGTAAGAACTGGTTTTATGAATGAGGGTTGTAGGACGTACAAGATTCGAACTTGTGACCAAGGGATTAAAAGATTATTTTTAGGTTAAATATCGTTATAAATCAACAACTTATTTTCGGTGCGTAGCAAAGTGCTTAGTAATAAAGCCATTCATTTAATTTTTATTTACAGCTCTTAATTTCAAAATAAAAAGGTGGTTTCAAGTCCCAAGTGCAACATTGGGTTGAACAGGGGGAAGTAAAGATTTCCAATAAGCTTGGAAGTCAAATGAGTCTTCAGACAAGAAGAGTTCAGCTGGGCATTTCCAGTCCAGTGATTTCCTAGGGCGTGTATTCAAGCGCCAAGCGATTTTGTCCAAGACTTCTTGCGAGTAAACGCGGTTCTGTCGCAGTAAGCATAAACGACAATCAGCGTCATGCATGATTTCCGCAAAAGTCTGATCAACAGCA
>SHXP01000021.1 GCA_009693225.1 Limnohabitans sp.
ATGGATCTGCCGCCCCCGAAACGCTTGGCAGCATCTGCATGCAGGCTGGCAAACAGCATGAAAAGAGTGAGTACAAGACTGAAAATTTTCATTTGATAAAGACTCCGGAAATGACAAAAGTGAACATCAACAACGTATTCCAACATGAAGCGCGACCATGCCCAGACTCAGGTTGTGTATGTCAACATGGGCAAAGCCACTTTGCTGCATAAGGGCTTTGAGGCTTTGCTGGTCAGGGTGCATACGGATCGACTCGGCCAGGTAGCGGTAACTGGCATCGTCACCGGTCACCATTTTCCCCAGCCTGGGTAGCACTTCAAAGGAATACCAGTCGTAGGCCTTGCTCAAAGGTGCTGCCACTTTGGAAAATTCCAAGACCAGCAGCTTGCCGCCGGGCTTGAGCACACGCGCCATTTCGCGCAAAGCCCGGTCTTTGTGCGTCATATTGCGCAAACCAAAGGCCACACACACCAGGTCAAAGTATTGATCGGCAAACGGCAGTTGTTCGGCGTCACAGACAGCAGTGGGAAGCAGGATGCCTTTGTCCAGCAGTCGCACGCGGCCCTGGCGCAGCATGGCTAGGTTGATGTCGGTATGCACCACCTGGCCGAGCGGGCCGACTTTACCGGCAAAGGCCAGCGCCATATCGCCGGTGCCGCCGGCGATGTCAAGCACCTTGTCACCCGGTTTCAAATTGGCCGCCAGCAGCGTGTAGGCTTTCCAGGCGCGGTGCAAGCCCAGCGACATCAAGTCGTTCATGACATCGTATTTCGCGGCGACCGAATCAAACACGCCGCGCACGCGTCGCGCTTTTTCCTGCTCGTCAACCGTTTTGAAACCGAAGTCTGTGCTGGCCATGTATGTTCCTATGAATGGCAGGATGAACCGCCGGGTGCCGCCATGCTTGCATCGCGATCCACACCGGCTTGTTGCAGCCGCCGCTCGTACTGCGCCAACAGATTGTCCTGGTTGACGCCCAGAAAATGCAGGTAGTCCCAGGAAAAAATACCGCTGTTGTGACCGTCGCTGAACGAAGGTTGAACGCCGTAATTGCCGACCGGCTCCAGTGCCAGTATGCCGACATGGCGTTTACCGGTTTGCAGCACTTCCTGCCCGGGGCCGTGGCCCTGCACTTCGGCCGAGGGGCTGTACACCCGCAGTAACTCAAAAGGCAGGCGAAACGACTGACCGTTGTCGAACGACACCTCCAGGATTCTGGAAGCGCCATGCAAAACGATGTCGGTGGGTTGCGGGGTGGTGGATTGAAGGCCGGCCATGATTTATACCAATACGCGTTCGATGCCGCCGGTGTTGGCGCGTTGCACATACTCAGACATCCAGTTGACGCCCAGAATTTTTCTGGCTATTTCAACGACGATGTAGTCGGCTTCGAGCAAACCGTTTTGCAAGTCGTCCTGGAAACGGTTCAGGCCGATGAGACAACTCGGGCACGAGGTCAAGACCTTGACATTGTCTTCGGGAGCCGCCCAGCCTTTGTCACGCAATTCAGCCTCTCCAGCGAGGATTTCCTGTTCCTTGCGAAAACGGATTTGCGTCGACACGTCAGGGCGCGAATACGCCAGCCCGCCGCTTTCGCCGCAGCAGCGTTTGCTCTCTATCACCTGCTCGCCCAACAGCGCTTTGACGGTTTTCATCGGCGCCTGCTGTTTCATCGGGCTGTGACACGGGTCGTGGTACAGATAGGCTTGTCCACCCGGCAAGGTGATGCCTTTGCCCAGCAGGTATTCATGGATGTCGACAATGCGGCAGTCGGGAAAGATTTTGTCGAACTCATAGCCTTGCAGCTGATCAAAACAGGTGCCGCAACTGACCACCACGGTTTTGATGTCCAGGTAGTTCAGGGTATTGGCGACACGGTGAAACAAGACCCGGTTATCGGTGATGATTTTCTCGGCCCTGTCCTGCTGGCCCGAGCCGCGCTGCGGGTAACCGCAGCATAAATAACCCGGAGGCAGCACGGTTTGCACACCGGCGTGCCAGAGCATGGCCTGCGTCGCCAACCCAACCTGGCTGAACAAGCGCTCGGAGCCGCAACCGGGGAAATAAAAAACCGCCTCGGCATCCGCGCTGGTGGTTTGCGGATTGCGGATGATGGGCACGTAATCGCGGTCTTCAATGTCCAGCAAGGCGCGCGCGGTTTTGTTGGGCAGACCGGCGGGCATTTTTTTGTTCACAAAATGAATCACCTGCGCCTTGATACCGGCTGCACCGCTGGAGGCAGGCGGCTGGCGGGTTTGTTTGCGCGCCAGCGTACTGAACACACCGTTGGCCACACGCTGTGCCTGCATGCCCAGGCGGGTCAGTTGATGGCCGAATTGAATCGCCTGCGGGTTGACAGTGCCGACCAGCCAGGACTGAAACGCTGAGGCGGGACGGAAACTCTGCTGCCCCATTTTGCGCAACAGGTTGCGCATGTTCATGCTGACTTCGCCGAAGTCGATGTTCACCGGGCACGGGGTGGCGCATTTGTGGCACAACGTGCAATGGTCGGCGACGTCTTCAAACTCTTCCCAGTGCTTGATCGACACACCGCGGCGCGTCTGCTCTTCGTACAAAAACGCTTCAATCAACAAAGAAGTGGCAAGGATTTTGTCGCGCGGACTGTACAGCAGATTGGCACGCGGCACATGGGTGGCGCACACCGGTTTGCATTTGCCGCAGCGCAAACAGTCTTTGATGGAGTCAGAAATCGCACCGATGTCCGACTGCTGCATGATCAGCGACTCGTGCCCCATCAAGCCGAAGCTCGGGGTATAGGCCTGGCTCAGATCGGCCCGGCGCAGTTCGCTGTCCGGCACAGTCGGCTGACGCAGCAATTTTCCCTTGTTGAAATGGCCGTTCGGGTCTATGCGCGACTTGTAGTCGGCAAACGGCTGCAGTTCACTGTCGCTGAGGTATTCCAGTTTGGTGATGCCTATGCCGTGTTCGCCCGAAATAACACCGTTGAGCGAGCGCGCCAGCGCCATGATGCGCGCTACCGCTTCATGCGCAGTGTGCAGCATGTCGTAGTCGTCGCTGTTGACCGGCAGATTGGTGTGCACATTGCCGTCACCGGCGTGCATATGCAGCGCGGCCCAGACCCGTCCTTTAAGCACCTGCTGATGTACCTTGTCAAACTCACGGCGCAGGGGCGCAAAGGCCGCGCCGCTGAACAGGTTGTGCAGCTCAGCACGCAACTGGGTTTTCCAGCTGGCGCGCAATTCGTGGTTTTGCAGCTGCAAAAAGTAATCATCGATACCGCTGAGCCAGCCCTGCCAGAGCGTACGTACGCCGGCAATCAAGGCCAGGGCCTGTTCAACCCGCTCCTGCAACAGTTCGGGCGACGGACGCTCGAGCTCATCATCCACCGCCGCCATCGGCAGGCGGCCCTTGTTCAGCAGTTCGTGCAAGGCGTCGCACAAAGCAATCTTGTTGCGCAGCGATAGCTCGATATTGATACGCTCTATGCCGTCGGTGTACTCGGCCATGCGCGGCAGCGGAATGACAACGTCTTCGTTGATCTTGAACGCATTGGTGTGGCGGCTGATCGCCGCCGTGCGCTTGCGGTCGAGCCAGAATTTTTTGCGCGCCTCGGGGCTGATGGCGATGAAGCCTTCGCCGCTGCGGGCATTGGCCAGGCGCACCACTTCAGAAGTGACGCGCGCCACATCGTCGGCATGGTCACCGGCGATATCGCCGAACAACACCATTTTGGGCAGGCCGCCGCGCTTGGATTTGGTGGTGTAGCCCACCGCTTTCAAATAGCGGTTGTCCAGGTGCTCCAGCCCGGCGAGCAAGGTGCCGGTTTGTTTAGCGACCCGGAACATATGCTCCTTGATCTCGACAATACTGGGCACGGCCAGATGCGCCGGACCGAAAAACTCCAGGCACACGGCCCGGGTATGGGCCGGCATGCGGTGCAGGATCCAGCGTGCGCTGGTGATCAGGCCGTCGCAGCCTTCTTTTTGCACGCCGGGCAGGCCGCTTAAGAATTTGTCGGTGACATCTTTCCCCAGACCGACCTTGCGAAAACTGCTGCCCGCGATGTCAAGGCGCTCGGTGCGCAAAGGCGTGACGCCGTCGGCCTCAAAGTAACGCAACTCGAAACTGGCCATGTCCGCATCGTGGATCTTGCCCAGGTTGTGGTTGATGCGCATCACTTCAAGCCACAGCGCATCCGGTGTGACCATGCGCCAGCTAGCCAGGTTGTCCAGCGCCGTGCCCCAAAGCACCGCTTTTTTTCCGCCGGCGTTCATGGCGATATTGCCGCCTATGCACGAGGCTTCTGCCGAGGTCGGGTCGATCGCGAACACCAGACCGGCGGCTTCGGCGGCGTCTGCCACACGCTGGGTCACCACCCCGGCTTCGGTCCACAAGGTGGGAGTGGCTTGTTGCAGACCGGGCAGCAGCACTGTTTCGACCGGGTCCATGGCGGTGAGCTTTTCAGTGTTGATCACCACGCTTTGCCAGGTCAGCGGAATGGCGCCGCCGGTGTAACCGGTTCCGCCACCGCGCGGCACGATGGTCAGGCCCAGTTCAATACAGGCCTTGACCAGATGCGCCATCTCGGCTTCGCTGTCCGGGGTCAGGACGACAAACGGGTACTCGACCCGCCAGTCGGTGGCGTCGGTGACATGCGATACCCGGCTCATGGCGTCGAACTTGATGTTGTCTGCGGCAGTGCATTTGCGCAACACTTTGCGGGCTTTTTTACGCAAAGTGTTGATCCGGTCGAATTGCTGCTCGAACTGATCGACCGCCGCTTGTGCGGCGTCCATCAATTGCCCAACCTGAGCATCGCGCCCGGCGTCATCTGCGGCCTGTTGCCGGCGGCGCGCATGCACATCCTGCAAGCGGTGGCGCAAAGCCTCGACCAGCATGCCCCGGCGTGCCGGGTTGTCCAGCAAATCGTCCTGCAAGTAGGGGTTGCGCTGCACCACCCAGATATCGCCCAGCACCTCAAACAACATGCGTGCCGATCGGCCGGTGCGTCTTTCAAAACGCAGGCTCTCCAGGATAGACCAGGCGTGTGCACCCAACAGACGGATCACGATCTCACGATCGGAGAACGAGGTGTAGTTGTAGGGGATTTCCCGCAAACGATGGCTGTCACTGAGAGCAGGCATCAGTTTGTCTATTGGCGTGGGCGCATTCATAAATAAGAAATCGATGTTAACCCAGTGCCTGCGGGCACGAGGCTCAAAGGGTTAACAGCCATTGGGTCGCGGCACAGGCCAGCACCATGGCTGCGTAAGTCAAGACTTTGCCGTCATTGCCCAGCCAGAGCAGGCCGATCAGCAGCACGCAGCCGCCGATGACGCTGTTGAGCAGAAACTGACGCCGCCAAGCCCGCCAGCTGGGGGAAATCCGGCTGACCAGCGGGGTGACCAGGGCCATCCAGGAAGCCACGGCACAGGCCGGGGCGATAAAGTTCAGCAGGTGAACCGTAAGCGACATAACATCCATATATTCGAATTTTATAATCGGCACCATGTCTGTCTGGGCTCTCGGTCTCAACCACACCACCGCACCTCTCGATTTGCGTGGCCGCTTTGCCTTTGCCGTCGAACAAATGGGGCCGGTGCTCGACGGATTTCGCCAGGCGCTGGGCAGCCACACCGAAGCCGCCATTCTCTCCACTTGCAACCGCACCGAGATTTACTGCGCGTCCAATGAAATCCTGATGCCCAGAACCATGGCCTGGCTGGCCGAGTCCGGCGGCGTCAGCACCGACAGCCTGCATAGACACGTCTACACCCTGGTTGACGAACAAGCGGCCCGCCATGCCTTCCGGGTCGCCAGCGGACTGGACTCTATGGTGCTGGGCGAACCGCAAATCCTGGGCCAGATGAAAGACGCGGTGCGTGTTGCCCGTGAAGTCGGTGCGCTGGGCTCAACCTTGCACCAGATGTTTCAACGCTCTTTTGCGGTGGCCAAGCAGGTGCGCAGCACCACCGAAATCGGCGCGCACAGCATCAGCATGTCGGCGGCGTCGGTGCGGCTGGCCGGTCAGCTGTTTGAAGACCTGGGCAAAATCAATGTGCTGTTTGTCGGCGCCGGTGAAATGATCGAGCTGTGCGCCACGCATTTCGCCGCCAAAAACCCGCGCGGCATGACCGTGGCCAACCGCACCATGGAACGCGGCGAGTTGCTGGCGCGCCAGCTCAATGCCAAAGTCATGCGCCTGGCCGATCTGCCCGACCGCCTTCACGAATTCGACGCTGTCATCAGCTGCACCGCCAGCACGCTGCCGCTGATCGGCCTGGGTGCGGTTGAACGTACCCTGAAAAAACGCCGCAACAGCCCCATGTTCATGGTTGACCTGGCGGTGCCGCGCGACATTGAGCCCGAGGTCAAGTCATTGCGTGATGTGTATTTGTACACCATAGACGATTTGTCGCAGGTGGTGCAAACCGGCCAGGCCAGCCGCCAGGCGGCGGTCGCCGAAGCCGAGGTCATCATCGATGCCGGTGTGCAGAGTTTTGTGCACTGGCTGGACCAGCGCTCGGACGTGCCGCTGATTCAACAACTCAACCAGCAGGCAGAAAGCTGGCGCGCCGCCGAACTCAGCCGCGCCCACAAGCTGCTGGCCAAGGGCGAGCCGGTGGAAGCTGTGCTGGAGTCTCTGGCCAAGGGTTTGACACAAAAAATGCTGCACGTCGCCATGGCCGAATTGCACGCCGACGACAGCGCTACACGTCAGCAAGCGCGCAGCGCTATTGAACATTTCTTTTTACGCGCCAGCGGCCGTTAGCTGAAAGCGCCCTCCCTATGAAGCCGTTTATGCGCGCTCTGCTCGAGCGCAATGTGCAACGCCTGTCCGAACTGGATTTTCTACTGTCGCGCGAAGACATCATGCAGGACATGACGCAGTTTCTGGCCTTGTCGCGCGAACACGCCGAGGTGGCTGCCCTGGTCACGCCTTATCAACACTGGCTTCAATTGACGCAAGACAGCGAGTCAGCGCAATCCATGCTGCAAGACAGCGATCCGGAAGTACAAGCCATGGCGCAGGAGGAAATCGCCTCTGCCAGAACGCAGCTTGACGCCTTGCAGGCGCAACTGCAACGCATGCTGCTGCCCAAAGACCGGGACGACGCACGCAATGCGTTTCTTGAGATCCGCGCCGGTACCGGCGGCGATGAATCCACCTTGTTTGCCGGCGATCTGCTGCGCATGTACACCCGTTTTTGCGCCGAACGCGGTTGGCGCGTGGAGGTGGTCAACGAGTCGCCGAGTGAATTGGGCGGCTACAAGGAAGCGGTGGTTCGCATCGAGGGCAGCAATGTCTACGGTTGCTTGAAATTCGAGTCCGGCGGCCACCGGGTGCAGCGCGTGCCGGTGACCGAAACCCAGGGACGCATACACACCAGCGCGTGTACGGTTGCCGTGCTGGCTGAGCCTGATGAAGCCGAGGCCGTCAAGATCAACCCGTCTGACTTACGCATAGACACGTTCCGTGCCAGCGGCGCCGGCGGCCAGCACATCAACAAAACCGATTCGGCGGTGCGCATCACGCATTTGCCCACCGGTATCGTCGCCGAATGTCAGGACGGACGCAGCCAGCATAGCAACAAAGCGCAGGCATTGCGTGTTTTGACCGCCCGCATACAAGAGAAAGACCGCAGCGAACGTGCCGCCAAAGACGCGGCCGAGCGCAAAAGCCTGATCGGCAGCGGTGCCCGCAGCGACCGCATCCGCACTTACAACTTTCCGCAAGGCCGCTTCACCGACCACCGCATCAACCTGACCTTGTACAAATTGCTGGCCATCATGGAAGGCGACCTGGGCGATGTGGTCGAAGCCTTGCAGGCCTATGAAGCCGCGCAACAGCTGGCGGCGCTGGAAGACGCAGCGTGAACAGCAGCCGGGCACTGCAATATGCGCATTCGCTGGACATCGAGATGCGGGAGGCGCAAACCCTGTTGCTGCATGTGTTGCAACGCCCTGTGCACGACCGCGCCTGGCTGCTGTTGAACGATGATCTTGAACTGACACACGATCAGCACACACAGTTTGAACAAGGACTGCAACACCTGCTTGACAACATGCCTTTGGCCTACCTGACGGGTGTGCAGCCGTTTCACGGGCTGGACTTGCAGGTGACGCCCGACGTGCTGGTGCCGCGCGCCGACACAGAGACCCTGGTCGATTGGGCCTTGTCGCTGGGCTTGGATCAAGCATCCGTGCTGGACCTGGGCACCGGCAGCGGCGCGATTGCACTGGCCTTGAAGCACAAGCGCCCCGATTGGACTGTGCAAGCGGTAGACCAAGGCCTGCAGGCCTTGAATATCGCTCAGGCGAATGCACACCGACTGGGACTTGAGGTGGTGTTTTCTCACAGCGATTGGCTGGCCGATGTCCACGGTGAATTCGATTTGATCGTCTCCAACCCGCCCTATATTGCCCAAGGCGACCCGCATTTGCCGGGGCTGGTGCACGAACCGCAAACGGCACTGGTCAGCGGTCCGCAAGGCCTGGACGATGTGCAGGCCATCATCGGCCAGGCCCCGCTTCACTTGAAAGCCAAAGGCTGGCTGCTGCTGGAACACGGCTACGATCAGGCGCCGGCGGTGTGCGAACTGCTGCGGCAAAAAGGCTTCATTCAGGTGCAAAGCCGCAACGACCTCGCGGGCATTGCGCGTTGCAGCGGGGGCGTGCGCGCGAAAGTGAAATAATCAGTGTATCAAGCATTTTTGCAATCTAGGGAATTTTTATGAGTGATGTGCACCAACGTATCGACCAGCTGGTCAAGGACAACGACATCGTGTTGTTCATGAAAGGCAATGCGAATTTCCCCATGTGCGGTTTCTCCGGCCGTGCCATTCAACTGCTCAAGGCTAGCGGTGTCGACACCAAAAGCCTGACCACCATCAATGTGCTGGACGACGCCGAGATCCGCCTGGGCATCAAGGAATACAGCAACTGGCCGACCATTCCTCAGCTCTACGTCAAGGGCGAATTCATCGGGGGCTCGGACATCATGACCGAGATGTACGAATCGGGCGAACTGCCTAAAGTACTGTGCAACTGAGCTAACGGGCTTTGACAAGCCCTTTTCAAAAACTGCTTATCTCCTCAAGGCTGCCACAGCTGCTGTGCGGCCAGCACTGCCGCCGGGTAGGCGCTCTGACCGCGGCTGCCGTTGTAGCGGCCCAGTGCCATGGCTAAATTGCCGCCTTCCAGCTTCAAATAATGGCGCAATATGACGCAACCGAAACGCATATTGGCCTGCCACTGAAACAACAGCGGCGGCTCACCCTGACCCAGCACCCGTGGCCAGAACGGCATCACCCGCATCACTCCCATGGCCCCGGCGCTGCTGACGGCGAATTTGCGAAACCCGCTTTCGACTTCCATCAAACCCAGCACCAGCGAAGGTTCAAGCGCAGCGCGGTGGCTCTCGTACCAGACAGTTTGCAAAAAAAGACGCTGCAACTCGGGTGAGCCTAACTCCGGCAAACCGGCTGCGCCATGCAGTTGTTTGATGCGCAATGACAGTTTTTGCACATTGTCTCGCTGCCATTGTTCGTAAGCCTGTTTGTCCGCAGCTGTGGGCAAATACGGCTCGGGCGGCGGTAAACCGGCAACGGACACGCTGAGCGCGCTGCGTACCGAGTCGGCCAGGTGTTCCTCGCGTTGCGGGCCGGCATAAGCCAGCCGGGCCAACATGACCGCCGCCACGATAAAGGCTGCACAAAGCTGCATGGACTAAAGGAGTTTGCCCCTGATTAAACCAGCCACCTCGGCCAGCGCCAGCTTGGTCGGCTCGGTGTCTCTGCGGTGCTGGTATTCCACCTGGCCTTCCTTCAGGCCACGCTCGCCGATGGTCACGCGGTGCGGCACGCCGATCAACTCCCAGTCGGCGAACATGACACCGGGGCGCTCGCCGCGGTCGTCCAGGATCACATCGACACCAGCTTGCAGCAGTTCTGCGTACAAGACCTCGGCGGCGGCTTTGACCTCGGGGCTGCGGTCCGGCCCTATCGGGCAGAGCACCACGGTGAAAGGCGCCAGCGCGTCCGGCCAGATCATGCCTTTGGCGTCATGGTTTTGTTCGATGGCCGCCGCCGGCAGGCGCGTGATGCCTATGCCGTAGCAGCCCATCTTGAAATGCCGGGGCTTGCCGTCCTCGGCCAAAAATGTGGCGTTCATGGCCGCGCTGTACTTGGTTCCCAGGTAAAAAATATGACCGACTTCAATGCCGCGCTCGATCGCCAACTGCCCTTTGCCGTCGGGTGAGGCGTCGCCTTCGACCACGTTACGGATGTCGGCCACAAGGTCGGGCTCGGGCAGATCACGGCCCCAGTTGACGCCGGTGATGTGGTGGTCGGGCCGGTTGGCACCGCAAATCCAGTTGCTCATCACCGCCACATCGCGGTCTGCCACTATTTTCAAAGGCTTTTGCAGTTTCAGCGGCCCCAGGTAGCCTGGTTTGCAGCCGAAATGGTCTTCAATCTCGGCCAGCGTGGCAAAACGAAAGCCTTTTTCAAACCCGGGGAGTTTACCGGCTTTGACCTCGTTCATGTCGTGGTCACCGCGCACCAGCAGCAGCCAGACCTGGCTGTGGACAATTTCGCCTTTGTCGTTGGTCTCATCGGTGGCCAGCACCAGCGACTTGACCGTGGTTTGCAACGGCACACCCAGCAGCTCACCCACGTCTTCGCAAGTGCTTTTGCCCGGTGTCGGTCTCAGCGTGCAAGCCGCCGTGGCCGCGCCGCGTGGCTGGCTTGGCGCCAGCGCCTGGGCTTTTTCCATGTTAGCAGCGTAACCACTGTCAGGGCAATAAACAATGGCGTCTTCGCCGGTGGCGGCAATCACCTGGAACTCTTCGCTCAGGTCGCCGCCGATGGCGCCGCTGTCAGCCGCCACGGCGCGGTAGCGCAGGCCGAAGCGGTCAAAAATGCGGCGGTAGGCTTGCGCCATGCCCTGGTAGCTGATATTCGCCGAGGTCGCGTCGCGGTCGAAGCTGTAAGCGTCTTTCATGATGAACTCGCGCCCGCGCATCAGGCCGAAACGCGGGCGGCGTTCGTCGCGGAATTTGGTTTGTATCTGATAGAAATTTTTCGGCAGCTGTTTGTAGCTGCGCAATTCCTGGCGTGCGATGTCGGTCACCACTTCCTCGCTGGTCGGCTGCACCACATAGTCGCGGTCGTGCCGGTCCTTGATGCGCAACAGCTCCGGGCCCATTTTTTCGAAACGCCCGGTTTCCTGCCACAGCTCGGCGGGCTGAACCACCGGCATGGTCAGTTCGATGGCGGCGGCGCGGTTCATTTCCTCGCGCACAATGGCCTCGACCTTGCGGATCACCCGCAAGCCCATGGGCATGTAGGTGTAAATACCGGCGCCGAGCTTTTTGATCATGCCGGCGCGCATCATTAGCTGATGGCTGGCGACTTCGGCATCTGCCGGGGCCTCTTTGAGGGTGGAAATCAGAAACTGGGAAGCTTTCATAGGCAACAGTGAGCGCCAACTGAGTGGCTTTAATTAAAGGGTGAAATCTATTGGCGTATTGATGCCAGCCGGATGCTGTGCATAATGGCCTCAGTTGAGATTTTTGAGGTTTGATTATGCTTGACCGTGATGGCTTTCGGCCTAACGTCGGCATCATTCTGCTAAACCAGAAGAATCAGGTTTTTTGGGGCAAACGCATTCGCACCCACAGTTGGCAGTTTCCGCAGGGCGGCATTGACCGGGGAGAAACACCCGAGCAGGCCTTGTACAGGGAATTGCAGGAAGAAGTGGGATTGCTGCCAGAACAGGTGCGCATCATGGCCCGGACCCGCGACTGGTTGCATTATGAAGTGCCTGACCGCTATATCCGTAAGGATGCGCGCAGCCATTACAAGGGCCAAAAACAGATCTGGTTTTTACTCCAGCTGGTCGTGCCAGACCATGCATTGAATCTGCGCGCCAGCGCCCACCCCGAGTTCGACGCCTGGCGCTGGAACGAATACTGGGTGCCGCTTGACTCTGTGGTTGAATTCAAGCGCGGTGTGTACGAAATGGCCTTGACCGAGTTGTCCCGCTATCTGCCCAAACAGGAAAACCGCGGCTCTTATTTGCGCCAGGGCGTTCGCCAGCACCTGTCCGATGAAGACCATTCGCCGTCGCGGCAAGACGATTAAACCGACTTATTCGCCTGCCGGACGCATCAGCACCAGATTGTCGCGGTGCACCATTTCAGGCTCAGCCACATAACCCAGCAATTTTTCTATCTCGCTGGATGGTTTTTTGCACAGCAAACGGCACTCGGCACAGGCGTAATTGGCCAGGCCGCGGGCCAGTTCGACGCCCTGCAAATCGCAGATGGCGATCACATCGCCGCGCGAAAACTCGCCCCTAACGCTGTGCATGCCTATGGGCAAGAGACTTTTACCCTCGCGCGTGAGCTTGTTGACCGCGCCGTCGTCAATGGCAATCGCGCCGCGCAATTGCAAATGGTCGACCATCCACTGTTTGCGGGCCTGTTGCTTGTGTGTGGGCGCCACCAGCAGGGTGCCTATGGCTTCACCGGCGCACAAACGCAGCAGCGCATCGGGTTCGCGGCCCCAGGCGATGACGGTGCTGGCACCCGAACCGGCGGCGCGTTTGGCTGCCAGGATTTTGGTCAGCATGCCGCCGCGCCCGATGTTCGATCCTGCGCCGCCGGCCATGGCTTCCAACGCCGGATCCCCGGCCTGCGCCTGTTGCACCAGCGTGGCGTTTTTGTCCTTGCGCGGATCGGCAGTGAACAAACCTTGCTGATCGGTCAGTATGACCAGGGCATCAGCCTCGACCAGATTGGCCACCAATGCGCCCAGCGTGTCGTTGTCGCCGAATTTGATTTCGTCATTGACCACGGTGTCGTTTTCATTGATGACCGGCAGCACATGGTGCGCCAGCAGGGTATTGAGCGTGGAGCGGGCATTCAGATAGCGCTCGCGGTCGGCCAGATCGGCATGGGTGAGCAGCACCTGGGCGCTGCCCAGGCCGTGCTGGCGCAATTTGCTTTCGTACATTTGCGCCAGTCCCATTTGACCGACGGCGGCGGCGGCCTGCAATTCATTGATTTCGTGCGGCCGCACGGCCCAGCCCAGGCGTTTCATGCCCTCGGCAATCGCCCCGCTGGAGACCATGATGATTTCGCGGTTTTCCGCCGAACGCATCAGCGCGGCGATCTGGCGGCACCACTCGCCGATGGCTTGTTCGTCCAGCCCCCGGCCTTCGTTAGTGACCAGGCTGGAGCCTACTTTGACGACGATGCGTCTGGCATCTTGCAGTAAACGGGTGGCATCAGACATGGCAAACCGGCGTGTCAGGGTAAGGGGGCAAAACGCGGATCAGGCGCTTCTTCCACTTGCGTGGATTTGAATTGTTTTTCCAGGTGCTCGTAAATAGCGCGCACCAGGCCTTCGCAGCCTTCGCGGTTGAGCGCGGAAATTTGGAACACCGGACCTTTGTACTTGAAACGTTTGACAAAGTCTTTGACGCGCGCCTCACGTTCGCTGCCTTGCACCATGTCGAGCTTGTTCAACACCAGCCAGCGCGGTTTGTTGTAGAGCGCCGGGTCGTATTTTTTCAACTCCAGCACAATCGCCTTGGCCTGCGCCACCGGGTCGACCGCGTCGTCAAACGGCGCCATGTCGACCATGTGCAGCAGCAAGCGCGTGCGCTGCAAATGGCGCAAAAACTGATGGCCCAGCCCGGCTCCTTCGGCGGCTCCTTCGATCAAACCGGGCACGTCGGCGACCACAAAACTTTGCTCGGCCGCCACCCGCACCACGCCCAGGTTGGGATGCAAGGTGGTGAACGGGTAATCGGCAATCTTGGGACGCGCATTGGAGATGGCGCTGATCAAGGTGGATTTGCCGGCGTTGGGCATGCCGAGTAAACCGACATCGGCCAGCACTTTGAGCTCAAGCTTGAGGTTTTTACACTCGCCCGGCCAGCCGGGGGTTTTCTGGCGTGGCGCACGGTTGATCGAGCTTTTGAAGCGCATATTGCCGAAGCCGCCGTTGCCGCCCTTGGCGATCATGATCATCTCGCCGGGGGTCAGCAATTCGTAGAGCACGTCATTTGTTTCGGCGTCGATCAGCATGGTGCCGACCGGCATTTTCAGCACGGTGTCGTCGCCGGCCGCGCCGAACATGTCCGAACCCATGCCGTGTTCGCCGCGTTTGGCCTCGTGGCGGCGCGAAAACCGGTAATCGACTAGGGTGTTCAGACTGGCATCGGCCACGGCATACACATTGCCGCCGCGCCCGCCGTCGCCGCCGTTGGGTCCGCCGAACTCCTTGTATTTTTCATGCCGGAACGAGACGCAGCCATTCCCGCCGTCGCCGGCAATGATGTCAATAAAGGCTTCGTCTACGAATTTCATGGGGCAATCTTAAACTGCAAAGCCCCGGCAAGCGGGGCTTTGCAGGGTGCGGGCCGGGGATTAAACCGGTGTGACGCTGACCATGTGCTTGTTCAGAGAACCTTTGATGGAGAAAGACACATGGCCTTCCACCAGAGCGAATAAGGTGTGGTCTTTGCCGATACCGACATTGGTGCCGGGATGGAACTTGGTGCCGCGCTGACGCACGATGATGGCTCCTGCGGTGATGTGTTCGCCGCCGAACGCCTTGACGCCGAGCATCTTGGGGTTGGAATCGCGGCCGTTACGCGTGGAGCCGCCGCCTTTTTTCTGTGCCATGGTGTGAGTGCTCCTTAGGCTTGGATAGAGGCGATCTGCAATTCGGTGAATTGCTGGCGATGGCCTTGACGTTTCTGGTAGTGCTTGCGACGTCGCATTTTGAAAATGCGCACTTTGTCGTGCTTGTCGTGGGCAATGACCTTGGCTTTGACGGATGCACCGGACACCAGGGGTGTGCCGACCTTGATTTCTGCGCCGTTACCGACAGCCAAAACCTGGTCAATCACGATTTCCTGGCCAACGTCCGCAGCGATCTGTTCTACTTTGATTTTTTCGCCGGTCGACACGCGATACTGCTTGCCACCGGTTTTTATGACTGCGTACATACGAACCTCTGAAAGAAAGACTCTTTACTCTGCCAACGGATTTCAGCAGATCCTAACATTTTAGCATGCATTTTGGTTTATTGCGTCAAACCGGCTACGCAAACGATTCCGGTGCCTATAATTTGAGTCTTCATTGAGAAAAACACCTTGAGCGCCTCCGATTCCTCTTCCCAGACAGCCGTCAGCGGCCTGATCGGGCAGGACATGCTAGCTGTCGACCGCATCATCACGCAGCGTCTGTCCTCGGGCGTGCCGCTGGTCGGCGAAGTCTCACAGCACATCATCCTGGCCGGCGGCAAGCGGCTGCGCCCGGTGTTGCTGTTGTTGATGGCCGGCGCCCTGGGCTACCGGGGCAGCGAACACCACACACTGGCGGCAGTCATTGAATTCATCCATACCGCCACCTTGCTGCACGACGATGTGGTCGATGACTCCAAACTGCGGCGCAGCAAAACCACCGCCAACGCCTTGTTTGGCAACCCGGCCAGCGTGCTGGTCGGCGATTTTTTGTATTCGCGTGCATTTCAAATGATGGCGGAATGCCGGAATATGCGCATTCTGGAGATCGTCGCCGACGCCACCAACGTGATTGCCGAAGGCGAGGTCATTCAGTTGATGAACATGCACGACGCATCATTGGATGAAAACGGCTATCTCAGCGTAATCCGCAGCAAAACCGCCAAATTGTTTGAAGCCAGCGCACAGCTTTCTGCTGTTTTAACCGGCAGTTCCTCCGCTGTCGAAGCCGCTTGCGCCGCATACGGCCAGGCCTTGGGCACTGCTTTTCAGGTCATAGATGATGTGCTGGACTACGACGGCGATGCCGCGTTGATGGGCAAAAACCTGGGCGAAGATTTGCGCGAAGGCAAGGCCACGCTGCCCTTGATCGTCGCCATGCAACGCGGTCAGCCGGGCGAATGCGCTTTGATTAGGCGGGCAATTGAAAACGGTGAGGTTGAGTCCCTGCAAACCATTGCCGCCATCGTCAGAGACACCGGCGCCATGCAAGTCACCCGCGAAGCCGCTTCGGTACAGGCCCGGCTGGCACTGGATGCATTGCATTTACTGACCAACAGTCCTTACAAAACTGCACTGGCCGAGTTAGCCGAACAGTTGCTGGAACGCCAGAGCTGAAGACTTATTTTTTTTCTTCCGCCGGCTTGGGCTTGTTCACGACTCTATAGCTGAGTTCACGCTGCTCTTTGACCACCTTGAGCATACAGTCGCGGCGTAATTCATAGTTTTTGATCATGTCGCAATAGGTGCCGCTAGCCACGTACGAGGCCATGCAGTAATTTCTTTTGTCCTTGTCCTCGATCTTGGAGCATTCGGCCATTTCGCCTGCCAGGGCATGTCACAAAAACAAGCCAAAAGCCGTGGCGAAAGGAATGATTGCTTTTTTGTTCATGACTGCCAGCGAAAAAGGATGGGTTATCAGCTGTCGAGCTTGCCTTCAAGCAAATACTTTTTGGCCTTCTTGAGCACCTTGATGGCGACGTCTTCGTTGCCCTCTTTGAAAAGTTTTTCACCTTCTTCACGCATAACTCGGGCTTTGTCAAGTGCTTCACCGGTCAAAGCGGTTTTTGTGAACGCCTGGTCCACGTATTTCAATTCACACACCACAGGGTTGGCGCAATGGGCGAATGCCACAAAGTTGATACACAGCAAAGAAATCAGAAGAATTTTTTTCATAGTTATTGCTCCGGCCCTGTGAAGTTTTAAGCGGCATATCGAACCCGGCGATCTTGGAAGTAGCCGATAACTCGTTCAGGGGTTTTCTCCAACATCGTCATGTGCTCGTTGGCAGCCTCGCGTAATTTGGCTTTGGTTCGCACTGGCAC